>NZ_JBIWYK010000001.1:0-29645 GCF_044752385.1 Allobosea sp. CER48
GATTCTCGGCAATTCCGCTACATGGTCGAGACGACGCCGAATTTCGTCTGGTATGTCCTCGGGGAGGTCGTGGACCGGCTCAGGGCGACGAATTCTGCGCTGTAGACGGCCGTCGCCACCTTCCGCCTCGAATCCCGTTCGTCTCCATGACGGCATATGATCTCTGCGTGATCGAAAGCCGATCCGTGCAGAGCTTTATTGCAGTCTGACGGACACGCTCTCGCTCGCGCCGGTCCCATCGATCACCGAGATCCGCATGAAGCCCTTGCCCGGCGGCTGCCATTGCGTTTCCCGTCGGCGCTGCGGCTCCGTCACGGGCGTACCGTCGACCAGCCAGGTATAGGGCGGTGAGCCGCCGGCAGCCTTGAGGTTGAGCTGGCCCTTGCCGTCGAGCGTGGCAGCGGCGGCGAGATCGATGCGGGCGCCGTCCGGCGGGAAGGCGAGCTTGAGCGCCGGCGTCGTCATCGCCGTCACGGTCTTGGGCACATCCTGACGGAGATGACGCAGCGGCGGCGGGAGGTGGCCTGTGCTGGCGATGATCGCATCCGCCGGCTGCGGGAAGGGGCGCGGGTCGATGCCGAGCCGTGCGAAGGCGTCGAACAGGATCGGCGCGGCGACCGTGCGTCCGACGAGGCCGGGCACGGCACCATTGTCGGCGCGGCCCACCCAGACGCCGACCGTATGCCTGCGGTCGAAGCCGACAGCCCAGGCGTCGCGGTAGCCATAGGACGTGCCGGTCTTGTAGGCGATGCGGCCGGGCACGGCATTGAGCGGCGGCGGGGCGCCGAGGAGCGTGTCGGCGACATACCAGGCCGCGACGGGATCGACGAGGCGCGCGCCACCACGCAAGCCCTCATCCCGAGGAGCGCTCGCAGAGCGCGTCTCGAAGGATGTTCCAGTGCGCTCCGGAGTATCCTTCGGGACGCCGCTGCGCGGCTCCTCGGGATGAGTGTTGAGGGAGAAGGTGGACGAACCGCGGAAGCGCAGAGGGACCAGTTCGCCGCCGCGGGCCAGCCCGACATAGGCGCGGGTCAGATCCTGCAAGGTGATGCCGAGACCGCCGAGACCCACCGCAAGGCCGGGCGCGCCACTGTCCCTGGGCATGGCGATGGCGACACCGGCATCGCGCAGGCGCGAGAGGAAGCGCTGCGGGCCAAGCGCCGAAAGCAGTTCGACGGCCGGCACGTTGAGCGAGAGCTGCAACGCCTTCCGGGCGCTGACCATGCCCTGGAAGGTCATGTCGAAGTTCTCGGGGATGTAGATGCCGTAGCGGGCTGGCCGGTCCTCCAGCATCGTCTCGGGATGGGCGATGCCGTTGTCGAAGGCGAGCGCGTAGATGAAGGGTTTCAATGCCGAGCCTGGCGAGCGCAGCGCCCGCGTCAGGTCGAGCGCGCCGGCCCGCTCCGCTGCAAAGTAATCGACTCCGCCGACCGAGGCGCGGATCTCGCCGGTCTCGTTGTCGACGGCGAGGATCGCGATCGAGACCTGGGGGCCCAGGCCGAGGCTGCGCTCTCGGGCGAGACCCTCAAGGGCCGCCTGCAGGCGGGCATCGAGCGAGAGCTTCTGGACGCGCTCGGCCGGGACTTCCGCCACCGCCTGCTCGGCGACATGCGGGCTCAGATTGGGGAAGGGACGGCGCACCGTGGGGATCGGTTCGTTGCGGGCGGCCGAGACCTCCTCGCGCGTGGCCAGACCGGCCTGCTCGACACGTTCCAGAACGCGCTCGCGCGCCTTGCGGGCGGCTTCGACGAAGCGGTCAGGCCGGCGTGTCTCGGGCGATTGCGGGAGGGCGACCAGCAAGGCGGCTTCCGCGGTCGAGAGCCGCTTCGGCTCCTTGCCGAAATAGGCGAAGCTCGCGGCGCGCACGCCTTCGAGATTGCCGCCGAAGGGGGCGAGCGTCAGGTAGAGGTCGAGAATGCCGGCCTTGTCGAAGCGCCTTTCCAGCTCGACGGCGCGCACCACCTGCCGGAGCTTGGCCGAGAGCGTGCGCTCCTCGCGCGGCTCGAGCAGGCGCGCGACCTGCATGGTCAGGGTCGACCCGCCGGAGACGACGCGGCCGTTGATCAGCATCTGCCCGGCGGCGCGCAGCATGCCCAAGGGGTCGATGCCGCGATGGCCGTCGAAGCGCTTGTCTTCGAAGGCCTTGAGCATGGCGAGATAGCGCGGGTCGACATCCTCGCTGGTGACGGGGAGCTTCCAGCGCCCGTCGGCCGTCAGGAAGGGGCGCAGCAGCTTGCCTTCACGGTCGAGCACCACGGTCGAACGGTCGGCGGCGGCGGAGAGGTCGAGCGGGGGCAGGGCGCGGGCGTAGAGTGCGAGGGCGGCCGTAGCCGCGATTGCCGAGGCCGCCAGAACGCTGGCCGCGACCCTCAGCCTGCGAAAGCTCAGCCGCCACTTCGCTTCATCCCTCTCCCGCGAGGGGAGAGGGAGTTCCGCCGAGCTCGATCTTTCATCCTGCGCCATGACGACACCGCTACCGCGCCGAGGTGATCTCCACCGCGCCGAAGCCGGTGCGGCCGAAGCGATCCGGCCGGTACATGTCCTCGATCACGGCTGCAGGGGAGACGTAGCGGCCGGGCGAGACGGCCCGCGCGATATACGCGACGGTGTAGGCGAGCTTGTCGCTCTTTGCGCCCGAGCGCTCGAAGGCGGCGACGAAGCGGTCGTCGCGCGACTCGGTATGCACCGGCGAGACCTCCTGCTTCAGCCAGTCGAGCCCCGCGACCGAGGCGCCTTCCGTCAGGTTGGCGTTCTCGATCTCAAGCCCGGCCGGGATGGGATCGACCAGCAGCAGCCGGCCGTAGCGCGGCGTCGCTTCCGTCACGTTGAGCGCCACGACATAGCGCTCGTTCTGGCGCAGGCGGGCGGGATCGGCGCGCTCGCCCTTCATCGTGTAGATCACGCGCTCGAGCCCGAAGCCCTGGTTCAGCGCCGGCTCCGGCGCGGTCGGGATGCCCGCCACGGTGATCACCGCCTGCGCGCCGGCCGCGCCGGGATTGGCGATCGTCAGCGACTTCGCCTCCAGCGCCTCGGCCGAGAGCGTGCGGTAGAGCGCGCCCTTGCGGGCGGCGCCGTCGACCGTCAGCGTCATGCCCTCGGCGTCCTTGGCCATGGCCTGCGCCGCCAGCACCATCCACATCTGCTCCTGCGTCGAGGTGTAGCTGTAGCGGGCGCTGTTGCGGGTGGCGTCGAGGATCGAGACGGCGCGCGAGATATCGGCGCGCTCGCCATTGGCTTCCGCGATCAGCGCGAGCACGCCGGCCCCGTCGCGCAGGCGCGAGCCGTAATCGGGGCGCGACAGGCCGTCATCGCTCGCCTGCTGGAGGAGCCCCAGCGCGCTGCCGAAGGCGGCGCGGCCGCGGCCGCGGTCGCCCAGCGCCGAAAGCGCGGCGCCGATCTGGGCGCGGGCGAGCGGCGTCGCGAAATCGCCGAGCTTGTTGTCGGCGAGATAGCGCAGGTCGCCCATCACCGGCCGGCCGTTGCGGGCGAGCACATAGAGCGCATAGGCGATGCCCGCCGCCTCCTCCTTGTTGATCTCGCTGGTGTTGACGACCTGGTTGCGCAGGCGGTCGAGGGCGAGGTTGAAGGCGATCTGCGGCACAGCGAACTGTTTCTCGCGGGCCCGCGTCAGAAAGTCGGCGACGAAGGCGTCGAGCCAGAGATCGTCGCCGCCGACGCCCCAGAGTCCGAACGAGCCGTTGCCGCCCTGGCGGGCAAGCACGCGCTCGATCGCGTTGACGACGCGCTCGTCGGCCTTGTCGTCGAGCGCGAGCTGCTCCAGCGAGGCGAGCTGGTTGACCGCCAGCAGCGGCAGGGCGCGCGAGACCGTCTGCTCGGTGCAGCCATAGGGGTAGCGGTCGAGCGCCTTGAGCAGAGCGGGCACGTCGAGCGAGCCGAAGGGCGAGACGCTCACCGAGACCTGGCCGGAATTCGGCACGAGATCGGCCAGAAGGTCGGAGGAGACGGTGAGTGCTCCGCCATTGCCGGGGATGGCGCGGACGATGCGGCGCGCGATCGTCGCGGCCGAGGGCTGCACGCGAACCGCGAGGTTCTGCACCGTACCGATGCCGTTCGGGCCGGAGACACGGACGTCGAACTCGGCTCGGCCGAGACCGGCGGCGGTGACGGGGATCGTCATCTGCGTCTTGGCGCCGGCGCCGATCTGCATGGTGCGCCGGGTGGCATCGGCCGCGACGAGTACCGGGCCCTTCACGTCGAGATCGACGGTGTAGGAACCGGCCGGACCCTCGACATTGTCGACCTGGAGATGGAAGCGCGACTGGTCGCCGATGGCGAGGAAGCGCGGCAGGGTCGCCTGCGCGACGATCTGGTCGCGCACGATCACGTCGGCGCTGGCCTGGCCGGTGCGCCCGGCCGACCAGGCAACTCCCATGACGCGGACGGAGCCGTTGAAGGCCGGCATGTCGAAATCGATCTTCGCCGTGCCGTCCGGGCCGACCTTGACCACGCCGGAATAGCGGGCGAGCGGCTCCTGCGTCGGCTTCTCGCCGTCCATCTTGGGCGCGGCGTCGCCGCCGGTGCGGATCGCGCCGCGCGTGCCCTGCATGCCGTCGATCAGGTAGCCGTAGAGATCACGCAGGTCATGGCCGAGCTGGCGCTGGCCGAAGAAGAACTTGCTTGCGTCCGGGCTCTCGTAGCGGGTGAGGTTTAGGATGCCGATATCGACGGCCGCCAGCGTGACATAGGCCTCTTCGCCCGCCTTCATGCCGGTGACTTTGACCGGGAGCGAGAGCGTCGAGAGCGGGCGCACGAGCTGGGGCGCGCCGAGATCGAGCGCCAGCGTGCGCGTCTCCTTGCCGATCTGGAACCAGGAGAGGCCGATGGCGCGGCCGGGCAGACGCTTGGCGGCGGCGTCCATCGGGCGATGGGCGAGCACGACGAGATAGGCGCTTGCGCCCCATTCGGCCTTCACGGGAATGCTGGCCGAGGTGCCGCCCTCAGTGATGTCGATGGTGCGGATATCCGCGACTTTGTCGGTGACGACGGCGAGCGTCGCCTTGCCGGCGAAGCGCGGCGACAGGCGGACCTGCAGGCTCTCGCCATCGGCATAGGACGCCTTGTCGAGCGCGACGTCGAGCACATCCGGCGTATCGGCCGTCTTGTCGCTCTCATAGCCGACGCTGAAGGAGATCGAGGTCTCGGCGGCCTCGTTGCCGTCGGAGGTGACGTCGAGCCGGTAATTGCCCCATTCGACCGGCGCCGCGATCTTCGCGCCGGCGGCTTCCGTCACCGCGACCTCGCCATCGGCGACGCGGCGGGTGGTCTTGACGCCCTCATAGTTCCAGCGGCCGTCCTGGAAGAACCACTGGTAGTTGCGCCGGACCTTCGACAGCACCCATTTCACGCCGGGCCGGGCGAGGCGCTTGCCGTCGCCGGTCGCCATGATCACTTCGAAACTGGCGGTCTGGCCGTTGCCGAGGTCGCCGTCGCGGAAAAGCTTCTTCACGCCGATGGCGGCGCCCTTGGGCACGATCGGCAGGGTGACGGAGCGGGCGATGGCGCGGCCGCCGGGCTCGCCGACGCGCACGGTCATCTCGACTTCGAGCGGGCGATTGGTGTCGGGCTGCTGGACCGGGTTGGTGATCACCGCCTTGCCGGCGCCGTCGGTCGTGGTGCTCTCCTCGAACTCGCTCTGGACAGGCTCGAAAGCCTCGTCGGTCAGGCCGACCTGATAGTCCTTGAAGCCGGGAATGGCGCTGGCATCCGCGGCCCGGATCGTCATCGAGCCGGTGACGTCGAGCTCGGAGCCCGGCGCGCCGTAGAGATAGCGGGCGGCGACATCCAGCTCGGCCGGCTGGCCGGCCTGGAGCAGCGGCGCCTTTGGCGTCAGCGTCAGCTCCAGCCGCTCGGGCACGTAATCCTCGACGAGGAAGGAGGTCTCGCCGATCGCCTGGCCCTTCGGGTCGGAATAGGCGAGCACGCGCCAGGTGCCGGTCGCGGCGCCGGAGACGAGCTGGATCGAGTGGGCGCGGCCACCCGCGCCCTGGTCCTCGACCTGGCGGCGACGATATTCGACGCCATCGGGGCGCTTGACCACGATGGTCAGCGGCAGGCCCGTGACGGCTGCGCCCTTCGCGTCGCGCAGCAGAGACGTCAGATAGACCGTCTCGCCCGAGCGATAGACGCCGCGCTCGGTGTAGAGATAGGCGTCGAGCCCGGCGGGGGCGACGCGACCCTTCACGCCACGATCGGAAAGGTCGAAGGCAGTCTGCTTCAGATCGAGGAAGCCGTAATCCTCGGCCAGCGAGGCGGTGACGAGGCCGGGCGCATTGCCGCCCTGGCCCTTGCCCAGTCCGGCATCGAAGCGGGCATAGCCGTTGCCGTCGGTCTTCGCGGTGCCGAGTATCTCGTTGTTGCGGGCGATCAGGCGCAGTTCTGCATTGGCGACCGGCCTGGCATCGGCCAGCGAGCGGGCGAGCACATGCACGCCGTCCGGACCGGTGAAGGAGGTCAGGCCGAGATCGGAGACGACGAACCACTGCGTCGCCCGCGTCGAGCCGTCATCGTAGGAATCGCCGTCGTCGCTTGGGGGCGCAGTCGCCGGCCCGCCCGAGGGCCTGGCGAACATCACGTAGACGCCGGGCTTCAGGCTGCCGACCGCTTCCGTGACGGGGAAGGCGGTGATCACGTCCTGGTTGAGCTCGGACTTCACGTCCATCGTGCCGGTCCAGACGGTCTGGCCCTTGTCGCCGGAAATCTGCTTCGCTGACCAGGATCCGAGCTGGCCGAGGAAGTCGTCGGAATGGACGGAGTTGATCAGGTTGCGGTCGCCGATCCGCATCACTTCGAGATCGAGCTTGCCGGAATTGACCGAGACGACCGGGATGCCCTGCTGGCCGGTGCGCGGCAGGACGTAGTTCTTGCCGGTGAAGCGCACGGAGGGCGTGCGGTCGCGGACATAGATCTCGTAATCCGCGGATTTCAGCAGGGTTTCGTCGGGTATCGCGGATGGCACGCCCTGGCGGATGACGATGGCATAGCGCTCGCCATGCTTGAGCCCGTCGACGCAGATCTGGCGGTCCTCGGCGCTGACGGCGAAATCGCCCTTGCCGCCTGAAATCGCCACGTAAGGAGCGAAATCGACGCGGCCGCGGGCCAGCGCTTCCGAGAACTCGAAGCAGGCGCGCGGGCTTGCGGCGTCGGAATCGGTCTTGTTGGAGATCAGGCGGAAGCCGCGCTTCTCGCGCAGGCTCTCATAGGCGCTCTGCAGGGAGGCGTTGGCGGCGAGATCGAGGCTCAGGCGATAGGTCGTCAGGGCCGGGCGCCATTGCTCGTTCTTCTCGAAGGTCTGGGCGAGCACGCCGAGCGAGGCAGCCTCGTCGTTGCGGGTCGTGGCGCGGCTATAGGCGAGATAGGCGGCACTGATCGCGCGCTCGCGCAGTTCCCAGCGCTCGCGATAGTCGCGCGGCTCGACGGCGTTGGCGGCGCGCGCCATCAGGCGCCAGCCGGCGGAATTGCCGGAATCGGCGACGATGGCGGCATTCGCCTGGGGCAGGGCGGCGCGGGCATCGCCGCGCGCCAGCGCGATCTCGCCGGTGCGGATGGCGTCGGCTGCCGGGCGGTTCCCGGCGGAAACCTCGCGCTTCAGCCGCTCCTCGAGCCGCTGCCCGTCGGCGAGCAGGTCGTTGCGGACATAGGCCTTCTGGGCGAAGGCGGGCGCGACCGAGAAGGTGAGGCAGAGAGCGAGCGCGAGACGGGCAAGCAGGGTCATCGTCGTTCCTCTTCGTCGGCCGGGCCGCCAGGATCGGCGGCAAAGGCTTCAGGCCGATGACGGCATGGGACGGGGTCGGCAGGCTAGCATCGCCCCGCGCGCGTTCAAGTCATGCGAATGCAGGTCGTCCCCGTCGTCCGATCGGGCTCGAATCGGCCGGCTACTCGCGTGTCATCCCGGTGTGCGAATGACGTTGGAGCCGGGCCCCGGCCGAGAAGCCTCCGGATGAGGCTCCGGTATGGACCCGGCACGGGCCTTGGGGAGCTGTCCGGGATGGCACGCGCCTTTTGCCCGCGATCTCACGGTTGCGGCGCGGCGCGTTCTGACGCTCAATGCGGCCGCTTCGCCCGCCTCCGAGGACGAGACCCATGCCGCGCGCCGACCTCCACCAACCGCGAATCAAGCAGGCCCGTGTCGCCGCCCTGGTGCTGGCGCTGCTGACGGCGCCGCTGGCAGGCGCGCTGGCACAGGCGCCGGCGGGGCCTGGCCCGCAGATGGCGGCGGCGCAGGCCAGCTTCGAGGCCCTGCCGGACGCAGAGCGCAAGGCGATCCAGAGCGACCTGATCTGGGCGGGGCAGTTCAACGGCGCGGTCTCGGGCTCCTATGGCCCGCTGACATTCCGGGCGATCAACGGCTTCAAGGGCGCGCGCGGGCCCGCCGACGGGTTGCTTCCGCCGCCGGAACGGGCCGCGCTGGCAAGGGCTGCACAGGCGGCGCGCGACGCGGCCGGGTTCAGGCTGCTGGCCGACGAGAAGACCGGCGTGCAGATCGGCATCCCCACGAAGTTGCTGCCGCGGCGCGACGCGACGCCCTCCGGCGGCAGCCGCTGGCAGAGCGCGGACGAGAAGGTCACGCTCGACACCTCCGCCTCGCCGCCGGGTGGCGAGGATCTCGCCGCGATCTTCGAGAAGGCAACCGCTGTCAACCCGAACAGCCCGCGCAAGATCACCTACAAGCTGCTCCGGCCGGATTTCTTCGTGGTCACCGGCGAGACGCCGACGGGGCGCTTCTATCGCCGGCTCGCCGCCGGGCCGCAGGGGCTGCGCGGTTTCTCGATCGGCTACGACAAGGCGCTGGCCCCGACGGTCGACAAGCTGGTCATCGCGATCGCCGCGAGCTTCGAGCCTTTCCCGGCCGGGCCGGTCCCCGCCGCGCCCGCGGCCGTCGCCGGCAATGCCAACCCGCCATCCGGGCTGTCGCCGCTGACGCAACCGGCGGCACGCAGCAACGAGCGCTACGGCGTCGCGCTCGCGCTGACCGAGCGCGCCGCACTGAGCGCTGCGCCCGTCGTCGAGGCGTGCCGCAGCCTGCGCGTCGGCAATCGCACCGCCAGATTGCGCCTGAAGGACGATGCCAGCGGGCTCGTGCTGCTCGATCTCGAGGGCACGGGGGCGGTGAAGCCGCCGGGGCTCCGCCCGGAAGCACCCGGCGCCGCGGAGGCGCTGGTGCTCGTCGCCTATGGCAACGATGCCGGCAAGCGGGCGGCCGTGGCGCTGCCCGGGCAGGGCACACAGGTCGGCGGAAAGCCGGCGCTGCAGGCGCCGCTCCAGCCCGGGCAGGCCGGAACGCCCGCCTTCGACCGGCAGGGGCGGCTGGCCGGCATCGTCACCGACAATCCTTCCGACAAGGTTCTGATCGCCGGTGTCGCGCCGCAGCGCAATTATGCCTTCGCGGACGGCGCTGCCATCCAGGCGCTATTGGGCAAGGCGGGGACCGCGCTGCCCGCAGCAGCAGCCGGTCCGGAGCTCAGCACCGGCGCGGTGGTCGAGCGCGTGTCCGGCGCCGTGCTGCCCGTCACTTGCGGCCTGTAACATCGGTCAAAATGAGTGGTTGTCACCTGCCGCGCGATCGGCTCAGATGACCCGTCAAATCAAGGGAGCCCCGTCGCAGACGAGGAGCGCCCGGACACTAAATCGATTTAGCGGAGGAGACTGGGGAATGGACGATTTCATCGACAGGCGAAGTGTGCTCAAGGGCGCGGCCGCGGCCGGCGCGGCGAGCCTGATTGCGGCGCCCGCCATCGCGCAGGCGAACTACCCCTCGCGGCCGATCACCATGATCTGCCCCTGGGGTGCGGGCGGCGGCACGGACGCCACGGCGCGCATCGTCGCGCAGCTTCTGGAAAAGGATCTCGGCCAGCCGGTCAACGTCGTCAACCGCACCGGCGGTTCCGGCGTGGTCGGGCACTCGGCGATCGCGACCGCGGCGCCGGACGGCTACAACATCGGCATGCTGACGGTCGAGATCGCCATGATGCACCATCAGGGCCTGACCGATCTCAAATCCACGAGCTACACCTCGCTGGGGCTGATGAACGAGGACCCGCCGGGCGTGCAGGTCTCGGCGTCCGGCCCCTACAAGGACATCAAGGCGCTGGCCGATGCGATCAAGGCCGCGCCTCCCGGCAAGCTCAAGGCCTCCGGCACCGGCCAGGGCGGCATCTGGCATCTCGCCTTGATCGGCTGGCTCGTCGCCATGGGGCTGAAGCCCGACCACGTCGCCTGGGTGCCGTCGAACGGCGCGGCGCCTGCGATGCAGGATCTCGCCGCCGGCGGTCTCGACATCGTCACCTGCTCGGTGCCCGAGGGCCGGGCGATGATCGACGCCGGCAAGGCGAAGTCGCTGGCGATCATGGCGAGCGCCCGCAACCCGCAGTTCAAGGACGTGCCGACGTTGAACGAGACGCTCGGCATCAACTACTCGATCGGCGCCTGGCGCGGCATCGGCGCGCCGAAGGGCCTGCCGCCCGAGATCGCGGCCAAGCTGACGGCGGCGTTGAAGAAGGCCTTCGATTCGAAGGACTATCAGGACTTCATGAACGCCCGCGGCTTCGGCATGAAGTTCGCCGACGGACCGGGCTTCGCCTCCTTCATGGCCGCCAGCGACACCTCCATGGCCGCCGCCATGAAGGCGGCAGGGCTCGCAAAGGGCTAACTGGCCGGGAACGCTGAGCGCCGGGAGCACAAGCTCCCGGCGTTTTCGTCTCATCATCTTCGATCACCCGAGGAGGTTGCCCCTTGCAACTATCCGACCGCATTACCGGCTCCGCCATCGCCGCGCTGGGCGCCGTCGCGTTCGTCTATGGCTCGAAGCTGCCGCCCGTCCCGGGCCAGCAGGTCGGCCCGTCCGCCTTTCCGATGGTCGTCGGCGCGGGGCTCGCCCTCTGCGGCGGGCTGATCGTCTTCGGGGTCGGTCGCCATTTCGAGGAGGTCGCCGAGGCCGATGTCATCAGCCACGCGACGCCGGAAGAGCTCGCGCCGCTGCCGGCCTGGCGCAACTGGCTGGCCTTGCTGCCCCCGGCGCTGCTCGCCTTCTACGCCCTGGCCTCGGAGACGCTCGGCTTCCTGCCGACCGCGGCAGTCATGGTGCTGGTCGCCAGCCTCGCCTTCGGCGCGAGGCCGAAACTCGCGGTGCCGCTCGCGATCATCGCGCCCTTCGCGATCAACCTGATCTTCCTGAAGCTGCTGCGCGTGCCGCTGCCCGGCGGCATCCTGCCCTTCCCCTGGTGAGCGAGGCCTGACGATGGATACCGTCATCAAGGCCTTCGGGCTTGTCTTCCAGGTCGACGTGATGATCGCGGTCGTCGCCTCGGCCTTCTACGGGCTGACCGTCGGCGCGCTGCCCGGCCTTTCCGCCACCATGGCGACGGCGCTGCTCGTGCCGGTCACCTTCTACCTCTCGCCGATCGCGGCGATCGCGACGATCATCACGGCGTCGGCCATGGCGATCTTCTCCGGCGACATTCCGGGCTGCCTCTTGCGCATCCCCGGGACCCCGGCCTCCGCCGCCTATACCGACGAGGCCTATGCGATGACGCGCAAGGGCCAGGCGGAGACCGCGCTCGGCATCTGTCTCTGGTTCTCGGCGCTCGGCGGCATCGCCGGCACGCTCTCGCTGATGCTGATCGCGCCGCTGCTGGCCGAGATGGCGCTGTCCTTCTCGACCTACGAGAACTTCTGGCTCGCCATGCTCGGCCTGATGTGCTCGACGCTGGTGGCGCGGTCGTCGCCGATCAAGGCGATCGCGGCGATGCTGCTCGGCCTGCTGATCACCTGCATCGGCATCGACAATCCCGGCGGGGTGCCTCGCTTCACCTTCGGGTCCACCGACCTGCTGGGCGGCATCGAGCCGATCCCCGCGCTGGTCGGCGTCTTCGCCCTGGCCGAGGTGATGCGGGCGCTGACAGAGCGCGAGCCGCCGAAGATCGAGAACCGGCGCCTTGGCTCGATCCTCAAAGGCCAGTGGAAGCTGACGAAGGAATATCCCAAGCAGCAGACGCGCGGAAACATCGTCGGGATCATCATCGGCGTGCTTCCCGGCGCCGGCGCCGACATGGCGGCCTGGGTCAGCTACGCGATGTCCAAGCGCTTCTCGAAGACGCCCGAGAAGTTCGGCACCGGCCACCCGGAAGGGCTGATCGAGGCCGGCGCCTCCAACAACGCCTCGCTGGCCTCGGGCTGGGTGCCGGCGCTGCTCTTCGGCATCCCCGGCGACACGATCACTGCCATTGCCATCGGCGTGCTCTACATGAAGGGGCTGAACCCCGGGCCGACGCTGTTCACCAGCCAGGCCGAGAGCATGTACGCGCTCTACATCATCTTCATCCTCGGCAACATCATCATGATCCCCTTCGGCATCATCATGATCCGGCTGGCGAGCAAGGTCGTGGGAGCGCCGCGCTCGGCGGTGATGCCGGTGATCATGATCTTCTGCGCGGTCGGCGCCTTCGCCACGGCGGGCAACAACCTGTTCGCGGTCTGGTGCGTCGCCTTCTTCGGCCTGTTCGGCTTCGTGATGGAGAAGAACGGCTATCCGGTCGCGGCGATGGTGCTCGGCATCGTCATGGGGACCATGGTGGAGCAGAGCTTCGTGACCTCGCTGATCAAGTCGGACGGCTCGGTGCTGCCCTTTTTCGACCGGCCGGTCTCGTCGGTGCTGGCGGCGATGACCTTCGCCGCGCTGCTCTGGCCGGTGTTCTCCTGGACGCGCGACTGGCTGCGCGGCCGGAGCCGGACGGTGGCGGCCTGATTACATGAGCGGCGTCATTCTCGGGCGGCCGCGGCTTGCCCGAGGATGACGAGCGAGGCGGCCTACTTCTTCAAGAACGCCATGAAGGCCGCCATCGCCTCGGGCGACTTCAGGCGCTCGGCGAAATGCCGGGCCTCGGTGCCGATCGTCTCGGCCACGGCCGTGGCCGCTCCGCGCTTCAGCAGCATCTTGGTCAGAGCCAGCGATTCCGGAGGCAGCGCCGCCAGCGTCTTGGCCCTGGCGAGGCCGGCTTCGAGGGCCGTGCCCGGCTCGACCACGGCGTTGACGAGGCCGGCCTCGGCCGCCGCCTCGGGGCCGAAGGGCTCGCCCAGCATCAGGAGCTCGGCCGCCTTCTTGGAACCGGCGACGAGCGGCAGCAGGTAGCTGGACCCGCCCTCGGGACAGAGGCCCAGCGTGACGAAGGGCAGGCGGAAGGTGGCGGAGCGGGCGGTGAAGGCGAGGTCGCAATGCAGCAGCATCGTCGTGCCGATGCCGACGGCGAAGCCCTCGACCGCCGCGACGATCGGCTTCTTCGCCGTCGAGATCACCTCGAGGAAGTCGATGGCGATCCGGGCGCCTTCGCCCGTGGCAGCCGCCATGGCGAAATCCTTGATGTCGTTGCCGCTGGTGAACGAGCCGCCGGCCCCGGTCAGCAGGATGGCGCGGATCGTGGCGTCGGCCTCGGCGGCGGTGATGGCGGCGATCAGCCCTGCATAGCTCGCGCGGTCGAGCGCGTTCTTGCGGTCGGGCCGGTTCATGGTGATCTGCACGACGCCCGCCGCGACGATTTCGCTCAGCACTTCGCTCATCGGTCCGCTCCTGATTGTCCCGCCGGGATGGCACGGGCCTTCGCACAGGGTCAAGCAAGCCGGGATGCGCCTTTCGTCGCCGCCATGCGCTTGACATCGGGCGGGGCCGGTTCGACCTAGGTCCGATGGACGCCTTCGCTGCCTTGTCCGGCGAGTCGGCGCGCGTGGGACCGGGATTGCGGAGAGCGTCGATGACGAAGGTTCAGCTTGAGGTGCGCGGCCGGGTTGCTGTCGCCACCATCGACAATCCACCGGTCAACGCGCTTGGCGCAGCCGTGCGGGAGGGGCTGGCGGCGGCGATCGCGAGGGCGAATGCCGATGCTTCCGTCGTTGCGATCGTGATCGCCTCCGCCGGCAAGGCCTTCATCGCCGGGGCCGATATCAGCGAGTTCGGCAAGCCGCCGGCGGCGCCGAGCCTGCCGGATGTGCTCGATGCGATCGAGCGTTCGGGCAAGCCTGTCGTGGCCGCGATCCAGGGCGTGGCGCTCGGCGGCGGCCTCGAGGTCGCGCTCGCCTGCCATGGCCGGGTCGCCCTTCCTGCCGCGAAGCTCGGCCTGCCCGAGATCAGGCTCGGGCTCATTCCCGGGGCCGGCGGCACGCAGCGCCTGCCGCGCCTGATCGGGGCCGCAAAAGCCTTCCCGATGATGCTCTCCGGCGAGCCGATCCCGGCGGGGCAGGGGCTCGAATACGGGCTGCTGGACGAGGTCGTCTCCAGCGATCTCGTCGCCGCCGCGATCAGGCTGGCCGAAGGCCTGGCGGCAGAGGGCCGCCGGCCCGTGACCAGCGCCGAGGATGACAGGCTGACGGCCGCGGACCGGGAGGCCTTCGAGACCCTGGCCAGGGATGCGCAGAAGAAGGCCGACGGCATGCCGAACGTGCCGGCCCTGGTCGAGGCGGTGCGCAGCGCCTTCACCCTGCCTTTCGCCGAGGGGCTGGGCGTCGAGCGCAGGCTCTTCCTGTCGCTGATCGGCGACGAGCGCTCGCAGGCGCTGCGCCATGTCTTCTTCGCCGAGCGCGAGGTCGCGAAGGTGCCGGGCATCGGGCCGGAGGTGAAGCCGCGCGAGATCGCCAGCGCCGCGGTGATCGGCGCCGGCACGATGGGCGGCGGCATCGCGATGTGCTTCGCCAATGCCGGCATCCCGGTGACGCTGATCGAGACGGCGCAGGCCGCGCTCGACAACGGCATCAACCGCATCGCCGCGATCTACGACATCTCGGTCTCGCGAGGGTCGCTGGCGCCGGAGGCGAAGGCGCGGCGGATGGCGCTGATCAGGCCGGCGGTCGGCCTTGCGGCCGCGGCGGGCGCCGACATCGTCGTCGAGGCGGCCTTCGAGGAAATGGGCGTCAAGCAGCAGATCTTCGGCGAGCTCGACAAGGTGGCGAAGCCCGGCGCCATCCTCGCCAGCAACACCTCCTATCTCGACGTGCCGACCATCGCGGCGGCGACGATGCGCCCGCAGGACGTGCTCGGCATGCATTTCTTCAGCCCGGCCAACGTCATGAAGCTGCTGGAGGTCGTCAGGCCGAAGGGCGTGGCGGAGGATGCGGTCGCGACCGCGGTCGCGCTCGGTCGCCGGCTCGGCAAGGTGCCGGTCGTGGTCGGCAACGGCTTCGGCTTCGTCGGCAACCGCATGCTGGAGCAGCGCACGCGGGCCGCCGAGCGCCTGCTGGTCGCGGGCGCGCTGCCGCACGAGGTCGATGCCGCGCTGGTCGGCTTCGGCTTCAAGATGGGCCCCTTCGCGATGGCCGATCTCGCCGGCAACGACATCGGCTGGCGCTCGCGCAAGGCGCGCGGCCTGAAGGCGGCCGTGGCGGACGCGATCTGCGAGGCCGGCTGGTTCGGCCAGAAGACCGGCCGCGGCTACTATCTCTACCCGCAGGGCGCGCGCGCCGGGCAGCGCTGCCCCGAGGTCGAGGCGCTGATCGCCCGCATCTCGGCCGAGCAGGGCGTGACGCGGCGCTCCTTCACGCAGGAGGAGATCCTGGCGCGTCTGCTCGATCCGATGGTCAACGAGGGCGCGCGCATCCTGGAGGAGGGCATCGCGGCGCGGCCGGGCGACATCGATATCGTCTGGATCAACGGCTACAACTGGCCGGCCTGGCGCGGCGGGCCGATGTTCTGGGCCGACAGCGTCGGCCTCGACGTCATCGTCGAGCGTCTGGAGGCGCAGGCGGCCGAGATCGGCGACAAGGCGCTGCAGCCCGCCCCCCTGCTCAAGCGCCTCGCCGCCGAACGCAAGGGATTCGCCAGCCTGAAGGGCTGATCGCGCCGTCATTGCGATGTGCGCAAAGCGCTCTATCCTCGCCTGATCCGGGAAACCCGCCGAAGGAGAGGTGTTTGGCTTCGGGTCTGTTCGCGCTGCTCGACGACGTCGCCGGCATCGCCAAGGTCGCGGCGGCATCGGTCGACGATGTCGTGGCGCAGGCCGGCAAGGCCGGCGTCAAGGCGGCCGGCGTCGTGATCGACGATGCCGCGGTGACGCCGCGCTACGCCGTCGGCTTCGCCGCCTCGCGCGAACTGCCGATCATCTGGCGGATCGCGCTGGGTTCGTTGCGCAACAAGCTCTTGTTCCTGTTGCCGGGTGCGCTGATCCTCGCGCTGGTCGCGCCCCGGGCGATCACGCCGCTCTTGATGGCCGGCGGCGCCTATCTCTGCTTCGAGGGCGCCGAGAAGGTGCTGGAACTGGTGTTGCCGCATGGCGCCCATGGCGAGGGCAAGGCGGGAGAGGGGGCAGGAGACCCGGCCGCGCTGGAACGGCAGAAGATCGCCGGCGCGATCAAGACCGACTTCATCCTCTCGGCCGAGATCATGGCGATCACGCTCGCCGGCGTCTCCGACCAGTCCTTCTGGATGAAGGCGGCTGTGCTGGCCATCGTCGGCATCGGCATCACCGTCGCTGTCTATGGCGTCGTCGCCCTGATCGTGAAGGCGGACGATGTCGGCGTCGCGCTCGCCGCCAACCAGCGACCCGCGGCCAGCCTGTTCGGCCTGCGCCGGCCGGAGCCGGGGGAGGCGGGTGGGCTCGACCGTGCGCTGCGCGGACTGACGCAGCCGCTGGGGCGCGGCCTCGTGCGCGGCATGCCGACCTTCCTCGGCCTGCTCGGTGCCATCGGCACGGCGGCGATGCTCTGGGTCGGCGGCGGCATCATCATCCACGGGCTGGAAGGCTATGGCGTCGCCGGGTTGGGCCATGGGGTCCACGACCTCGCCGTCGCGGCCGGCCGGGCTCTCCCGCCGGCGGTCGCCGGTATCGGCGAATGGCTGGTCGGCGCGGCGCTGGCGGCCGGCTTCGGGCTCGTCGCCGGTGGCGCCGCCATCGCCGCGATGCACTGGCTGGTCGAGCCGGTGGTGAAGTTGTTCAGGAAGGACGCTGCTGCACAGCCGGCCGGCGAGAAACCCGGCGCGTGACGGCGGAGCTCAAACCAGCCAGGTTGTGAAGCTCTCGACCGGTTCGCGCTCGGGTACGAGGCGATTGGCCGGTGAGTCCGGGTCGGCCTTGCCGATGGCGATGCCGCAGACCACGACCTCGTCCGCGGGAATGGCGAGCTCGCGCCGCACGATCGGGTGGAACTGCGCGAAGATCGCCTGCGGGCAGGAATCGAGGCCGTGGCCCTGCGCGGCGATCAGCAGGTTCTGGATGAACATGCCGAGATCGAGCCAGGAGCCGATCTCGAGATCGCGGTCGATGGTGAGCATCAGGGCCACCGGAGCATCGAAGAAGCGCAGGTTTGCGGCGGTCTGCCGCTTCATGCCGGCGATGTCGCCCTTCGTCACGCCGAGCAGCCCATAGAGATCCCAGCCGACCTTGCGGCGGCGCGAGAGATAGGGCTCGCGGAAGCGCTCCGGATAGTAGCGATACTCCTCGACGCCCGGCCGCTCGCCGGCTTCGAGGGCCGAAAGCAGCGCGGCTTCCAGCCGTGCGCGCGTCTGCGGACCGATCACCCTGAGCTTCCACGGCTGCATGTTGGTGCCGGATGGCGCCTGTGCGGCGAGATCGATCAGGCGGCGGACGAGGGCGGGCTCGACCGGGTCGGGCAGGAAGGCGCGGACGGCGCGGCGTACGCGGATCGCGCGCTCGACGGCTTCGGCAGGCGTCATCTCGTCAACCATGCTTCGCATCTCCGCGCTCCATGCCTCCCTGCGTTCTGACAGGGCTACCGGCCCGGCACCATACGCCGATCGTCGTTCGCTCAGGCCGGAAGGATGCGCCCGCGATTGAGGATGTTGGCGGGATCGAGCGTCCGCTTCAGCGTCGTCATCAGCGCGAGCTCGGCGTCCGAGCGGCTCATGCCGAGATAGGGGCGCTTGAGGATGCCGACGCCATGCTCTGCCGAGATGCTGCCCTGCATCTCCCGGACCAGCTCGTAGACGATGTCGGCGAAGCCGGAGAGCTCCATCGCCGCGTCATGAACCGACAGATGCAGGTTGCTGTCGGCAAGATGGCCGAAGACGATCGGGAACGCCGCTCTGCTGCGCGCCTCGACCCGCTGACGCAGCAGGGTCACGGCCGTTTCCATGGCGCCGAGCGGAATGCTGACGTCGAAATGGATGCCGGGCGGCAGGTCGCGGTAGAACTCGTAGTTGGCCTCGCGATAGGCCCAGAAACGCTGCCGGTCGCGGCTCGACTGCGCGATCAGCGCGTCGTCGAGCAGGCCTTCCTCCGCAAGCTCGGCCAGCGCCTCCGCGAAGGCGTCTTCACTCGCGGCGGCGGTGCCCATCGCCGCCTCGATGACGAGCGTGAGCTCGGGCTGGGTGGCGAAGGGAGAGGGCAGGCCGCCCTGCCCGGTCGCCGCCTTCATGTATTCCGGCCACATCGCCTCGAAGGCGAGCAGGTTGCCGCCGAGGCGGGCCTCGAGGCGATTGAGCGTTGCGAGCGCCTTGTCGACGCTGCCTGCGGCGCAGAGCGCGGTCTGCACGCCCGTCACCGCCGGCTGCAGGGCGAGCAGCACGCGGGTGACGACGCCGAGCGTCCCCTCGCTGCCGATGAAGAGCTGAGTCCAGTCATAGCCGGCATTGTTCTTCACCACCTTCTTGAGGTGGCTGACGACGCGGCCATCGGCCATCACCGCCTCGAGGCCGAGGACGTTGCGGCGGGTCATGCCGTAGCGCAGCACCTGCACGCCGCCGGCATTGGTCGCGACATTGCCGCCGATGGTGCAGCTTCCGCGCGCGCCGAGATCGACGCCGTAGAGGAAGCCCGCCTCCGCCGCCTTCTCCTGCACGACCATGAGCGGCGTGCCGGCGAGCACGGTCATCGTGCGCGTCACCGGGTCGATCTCCTCGACGCCGCTCATTCTTTCCAGCGAGAGCGCGACCTCGCCCGCCAGCGGCGCGGCGCCGCCGGCCAGGCCCGTCATGCCGCCCTGGACGACGACGGGAAGCGAGAAGCGCGAGCAGATCGCCAGCACCGCGGCGACCTCCTCGGTGTTCCGCGGCAGGACGAGCAGCGCCGGAAGGCCTTCCTCGGCCTTCGAGGCATCCTTGCGGTTGCGCGCGGGGATCGCCTCCCCGCTGCGCAGGCCACCGGGGCCGACCACCTCCGTCAGCGCGGTCAGCGCATCGCTCGGAATGGTCATGGCAGGCTCCTTCGGTCGCGCTGGGGCTGGTGTTCTGGCGATGCCGTCAGCCGGCCTTGCGCGCGTCCAGGAAGGCGGCGTGCTCCCGGACCAGGTCCCCCGCCAGCGCCTTGGCGATCAGGGCGCGGGTGTTGGGCAGGCCGTAGATCGCCGCAAAGGAGCCGAAGCGAGGCCCCTGATCCTCGCCGAAGAACACCTGGTAGATCGCCTTCCACCAGTCGCCGGAGACGCCGGGACGCTCCGGCGTCGCGTTCTTGGCGGCGAGGTTCTGGTAGCGCGGGATGGCGCGGGCGACGTCGAGGGCGGCGTCCTGCACCATCTCGGCGGTTGCATCCGCCGGCAGGGCGGCGATCGCCGCGTCGAGCTTGGCGAAGGCGTCGCGCTCGACCTCGTCGGCCGGGCGGTAGCTCTTCGCCGGTTTCACGAAGTCCCGGAAATAGGCGATCGCGTAGCCGACCAGCGCGTCGAGGCGCGGGTGGGTCTCAGGCGAGATCGCCGGGGCGTAGCGCTGCAGGAAGCCCCAGAGCACGGCCTTGTCCTCGGAGTTCGCGACGGCGACGAGGTTCATCAGCAGGCCGAAGGTGATCTGCGTCCTGACCGCGTTGTCGCCCTCGCCGGAGGCGATCACTTCCGGTGCCGGCGGATTGCCGTCGTGGAGGTGCCAGACCGGGTTGCCGAGGCGGTTCTTCCAGTCCTGCTTCTCATAGCCGTTGAGGAACTGGAGATACTCGTCGATCGCACGCGGGATCACGTCGAAATGCAGTTTCTTGGCTTCGCGCGGGCGCTGGAACATGTAGAGCGCCAGGCTCTCCGGCGGGCCGTAGGTCAGCCATTCCTCGATGGTCAGGCCGTTGCCCTTCGACTTCGAGATCTTCTGGCCGAGATCGTCGAGGAAGAGCTCGTAGTTGAAGCCTTCCGGCGGCGTGCCGTCGAGCGCGCGGGCGATCTGCGAGGAGACCTTGACCGAGTCGATCAGGTCCTTGCCGGCCATCTCGTAGTCGACGCCCAGCGCGACCCAGCGCATCGCCCAATCGGGCTTCCACTGCAGCTTGACGTTGCCGCCGGTCACCGGGGTGACGAAGCGCTCGCCCGTCGCCGGGTCGGCCCAGGCGATGGTGCCGGCCTCGACATCGACCTCGTCGATCGGCACCTGCATGACGACGCGCGTCTTCGGATGGATCGGCAGGAAGGGCGAATAGGTGGCCGCCCGCTCCTCGCGCAGCGTCGGCAGCATGATCTTCATCACCGCATCGTAGCGGGCGAGCATCTTCAGCAACGTCGCGTCGAATTCGCCGGCGCGATACGAGTCGGTCGAGGACTTGAACTCGTAGTCGAAGCCGAAACTGTCGAGGAAGGCGCAGAGCCGCGCATTGTTGTGGCGGCCGAACGAGTCGTGCGTGCCGAAGGGGTCCGGAACCTCGGTCAGCGGCTTGCCGAGATTGGCTGTGAGCAGTTCCTTGTTGGGCACGTTGTCCGGCACCTTGCGCAGGCCGTCCATGTCGTCCGAGAAGGCGATCAGCCGCGTCGGGATGGTGTTGCCGGTGAGCACGCGGAAGGCGTGCCGGACCATGGAGGTGCGCGCGACCTCGCCGAACGTCCCGATATGCGGCAGGCCCGAAGGGCCGTAGCCGGTCTCGAAGATCACCGATTTCTTGCCGGATTTCTCGATGCGGGCCACGAGCTTGCGCGCCTCCTCGAACGGCCAGGCGGCCGAACGCTGGGCGGCGTCAACGAGGGCTGCGTCGAAGGCGGGCATGAGCGGCGGTGTCCTCTCCTGAACGGGAAAGCCATATCGCAAAAGCGAAGGAGGGGCTTTCGCAGATTGCGAAGGGCGCCGTCAATGCGCGAACACGGTTGAGATGCGGCAAACGGGGGTGGGGCCCTCGCCGAAGCAGCTTGCCGGCTTGCCATGGCGGTATAGGGTCGCCACTGCCTTTTTTCTCCTTAGACCATGCCTTGAAAGGATGCCGCCTTGGACCGCGACCTGCTCGACAAGCTGACCGCTTGGCGACGACATCTCCACGCGCACCCGGAACTCGGCCGCGAGGAAAAGATGACCAGCGCCTTCGTGCAGGAAAAGCTGACCGAACTCGGCGTGCCCTTCGTCGCCAATGTCGGCGGCTACGGCGTGGTCGCGACATTGAGCAAGGGCTCGTCCGAGCGCACGGTCGGTCTGCGCGCCGACATGGATGCGCTGCCGATCCAGGAGGTCAACGACCTCCCCTACAAGTCCAAGACACCGAATGTGATGCATGCCTGCGGCCATGACGGGCACACCACCTCGCTGCTCGGCGCGGCGGCGCTGCTCAAGGCCGATGACGGCTGGAGCGGCACGGTGCAGTTCGTCTTCCAGCCGGCGGAAGAGGGTACGGGCGGCGCGCTCGCGATGCTCGCCGACGGCGTGCTGGAGCGCTTCCCTATGGAGCGCGTCTTCGCGCTGCATAACTGGCCGGGGCTTGCAGCCGGCACCGTCGCCGTCCATCGCGGGCCGGTGATGTCCGAGCCCGGCCGCTTCAAGATCACGCTGACGGGCAAGGCCGGCCACGCGGCACTGCCCGAGCAGACCCATGACCCGATCGTGGCGATGGGCCACCTCATCGTCGCGCTGCAGACGATCGTCTCGCGCAACGTCGATCCAATGGAATCGGCGGTGGTCTCGATCGGCCAGGTCCATGGCGGGCTCGCCTCCAACCAGATCCCGACCAACGTCTTCATCGAGGGCACTTTCCGTACGTTCGTCCCGGCGGTGCGCGACCGTTTGCTCGCGCGACTCAAGGGCATCGCCGAGAACATCGCCGCGACCTTCGAGATGACGGCCGAGGTCGAGTTCACCTATGGCAGCGCCACGATCAACACGCCTGCGGAAGAAGACATGGCCGCTGCCGCCGGCGAGGCGGCAGGGCTGCCCGTCCGGCGCGACATGAAGGCCAGCACCACCGGCGAGGATTTCGCCTATTTCCTGGAGAAGCGCCCCGGCTGCTATATCTGGATGGGCAACGGACCCTCGGTGAATGGCGGCGACCTGCACAACGATCGCTACAACTTCAACGACGAGATCCTGCCTGCGGCTTCCGGCTGGCTCGCCGCGGTAGCGAAGCAGGCGCTGGCCAGCAACGCGCCCTGACGCTCAGTACGGGCTGACCGGGAAGAAGCGCAGATAGAGGCGGGCATAGGTCCCGTCGTCCCACAGGCCCTGCAGCGCGTAGTCGATCGCGCGCTTCAGGGCCGGATCGTCCTTGCGCAGCAGGAAGGCGACACCTTCGCCGAAATAGCGGCTCTCGAGATAGGGGCCGCCCGAGAAGGCGAATTCACCGCCGCTTCCAGCGAGCGTCAGCGAGAGCGCGACGCCGTCGGCGAAGACATACTCGGCCTCGCCACTGCGCAGCGCCGCTATGGCGGCGCCGAGATCGCTGCTTTCGCGCCGCTGGACGAAGGGCATGAGCCTTTCGAGAAAAGCCTGATGGGCGGTGCTGGCGACCACTGCGACCCGGCGGCCCTGCAGAGCGGCGCTGTCGAGCGCCGGGCGGGCGTTGCCGCGCGTCGTGGCGAAACGGGCCGGAGCGCGGAAATAGAGATGGCTCGCGGCGAAGCGCTGGCGAAGCCCCGGCGTCAGGTTCATCGCTGCGGCGAGCACGTCGCCGCGGCCCTCGGCCAGCGAATCCGGCAGCGTGTCGAAGCGGCGGGGCTGAACGGTGCAGGTCCAGGCCAGCTTCTCGCAGACGGCGCGGGCGAGCTCGACCGAGAAGCCGGTCAGCGCCCCGTCAGGCCCGGTGAAATGGAAGGGCGGGTAATCGTCGTCGGTGAGAAAGCGCACGACGCGCGGTGGGCCGGGCTCCGGCCGGTCGAGCCGGATGCGCGGGTCCCAGAGATTGGGAACGGCGATGCGCGGCGGCTCCTGCGCCAGCGCCGTGGCGGCGGTGAGGAGCGAGATCGCAAGGGTGAGCGCACGAAGCATCGCGCCTATGTGGCGTGGGATGGAGGCGTGGATCAAGGGGAAGAGGCGCGATGCTCGGGCTTGAGCCCCGGGCATCGCGGAAACCGGCGCTTCACGCGATTCTCGGGTCGAAGCCATGCTTCGCCCGAGAATGACGGCTTGAGCTTAGCCGAGGTTCGCCGCCGTCGCCTTCGCGCCCTTGTCGAGCAGCGAGGCGAGATGAGCGGCTACCGGCTTCGTGAACCGCTCATCGCCCGGCAGGTCGGTGCCGAAGATCGCCTCGATGCCGGTAAGCGTCGCGACCAGGGCGCTCGCGTCGCGCCCGGCGGCTTCCGTGCGGCGCTTCAGTTCGGCAGCCAGCGGATCGCGGACGTCGATGGCGCCGCCCTTCTCGTCGGAGCCGGTGACGTAGCGCATCCAGGCGGCGACGCCGAGCGCGAGATGGTCGATCGGAGCGTCGGCCTTCAGCCGCTCGCGGATCGTCCCGAGCAGGCGCTGCGGCAGCTTCTGCGAGCCGTCCATCGCGATCTGCCAGGTGCGGTGGCGGATCGCCGGGTTCTGGAAGCGTGCCAGCAAGGCCTTCGCATAATCAGCCAGCACGACGCCCTGCGGCGCCGGCACCGTCGGGATGATCTCGGCCCAGAGACCCTGCAGGAAGCGGGCGAAAACCGGGTCGCCGCTGGCGTCCGCAACGGTCTCGCGACCGGCGAGATAGCCGAGATAGGCGAGCGAGGAATGCGCGCCGTTGAGCATGCGCAGCTTCATGAATTCGAAGGGCGCGACCTCGGAGACCATCTGGGCGCCGACTTCATGCCAGTCAGGCCTGCCGTCTGCGAAGACGTCCTCGATCGCCCATTGCCGGAAGGGTTCGCCGATGACGGGCGCGGCGTCGTCGACGCCGATCAGCCGGGCCACCTCGGCGATGTCTGCGTCGGTCGTGGCCGGAACGATGCGGTCGACCATCGTCGCCGGGAAGGCGCCGTTGGCCTCGATCCAGGCGGCCAGCCTGTCGTCGGTCAGCGCCGCGAAGTCGCGCACGAGGCCGCGCAGCACGTGGCCGTTCGAGGGGAGGTTGTCGCAGCACAGCGCGGTGAAGGGGCCAAGCCCGGCATCGCGGCGCGCCTTCAGGCCGGCGACGAGAATGCCGACGGCCGAGCGCGGAGCCTGCGGGTTGGCGAGGTCATGGACGATGTCGGGATGATCGGCCTTGAGGCGCCCGGTCGCCGGATCGTGGCAATAGCCCTTCTCGGTGACCGTGAGCGAGACGATGCGGGTCTCCGGCGCTGCCAGTCTCGCGATCAGGACGGACGGGCTTTCGGGCGCGACGAGCACGTCCAGAACCGAGCCGATGATGCGCAGCTCAGGCCCGGTCGGGGCCAGCTTGAGCAGGGTATAGAGCCCGTCCTGGGGCTTCAGCCGGTCGCGCTGGTCGGGGCGCTGGAGGCTGGCGCCGACGATGCCCCAGGCGCCGAAGCGCCTCTCGAGCGCGTCCTCGGTGTACTCCGCGAGATGGCCGCGGGCGAAGGCGCCGAGTCCGAGATGGACGATGCCGGGCTTGAGGGCGGCGCGGTCATAGGCCGGGCGGCGGACGGATGCCGGCAGGCCGGCGAGGGTGGGGGCAGAAAGGCGGGTCACAGCTTGTAGGCCTCCTTGGCGAGGCGATAGGCGAGGTCGTGGGCGACTTCCGCCGCCTCGTCCTCTTCCAGCCGGTGCTCGGCGACGAGCTTGGCGAGATAGGCGCAATCGGCGCGGCGCGCGACATCGTGGCGGGCCGGGATCGAGAGATAGGCCCGGGTGTCGTCGTTGAAGCCGACGGTGTTGTAGAAGCCGGCAGTCTCGGTCGTCAGCTCGCGGAAGCGCATCATGGCCTCCGGCGCGTCGAGGAACCACCAGCCCGGTCCGAGCTTCAGCGCCGGGTAGTGGCCGGCGAGCGGGGCGAGCTCGCGCGAATAGACGGTCTCGTCGAGCGTAAAGGCGATGACGGTGAGGTTGCGCTCGTTGCCGACGGCATCGAGCAGCGGCTTCAGCGCCTCGACATAGTTGGTCGCGGTCGGGATATCGCAGCCCATGTCGCGGCCGAAGTTTTCGAACAGCGCCGCGTTGTGGTTGCGCCAGGAGCCCGGGTGGATCTGGAGCACGAGCCCGTCATCGAGGCTCATCTTCGCCATCTCCGTCAGCATCTGGCCGCGGAAGAGATCGGCGTCCTTGGCGGAAACCTTGCCCTTCAGGATCTTGGCGTAGAGCTTCTCGGCATCGGCATCCGAGAGATTGGCGGTGCGCGCCGTGGCATGGCCGTGATCGGAGGAGGTGGCGCCGCGCTCCTTGAAATAGGCGCGCCGCTTGCGATGGGCGGCGAGATAGCCCGTCCAGGTGCCGATATCCTCGCCGGTCAGTTCGCCGAACTGTTCGAGGTTGCCGGCGAAGCCCTCGAATTCCGGATCGACGACGCTGTCGGGGCGATAAGCGGTCACGACCTTGCCGCCCCAGCCGGAGGAGCGGATCATGTCGTGCCATTTCAGGTCGTCGAGCGCGCCTTCGGTGGTGCTGATCGCCTCGATCCTGAAGCGTTCGAACAGGGCGCGCGGGCGAAGCTCGGGCTCGTCCAGCCTGGCGGCGATCTTGTCGTAGATCCGGTCGGCGCTTTCGGGCGTCAGGCGTTCGTTGACGCCGAAGACGGTCGAGGTCGCGTGCTCGAACCAGAGCCTCGTCGGCGTGCCCCGGAAGAGATGCCAGTGATCGGCGAAGAGGCGCCAGATCTTGCGCGGATCGGTTTCGACCTCGCCGCCGTCCTTGCGGGCGATGCCGAGATCCTCGAGCCGGACACCCTGCGAATAGAGCATGCGGAAGATGTAGTGATCCGGCTTGACGAAAAGGGTCGCCGGGTCCGGGAAGGCGTTGTCCTCGGCATACCAGCGCGGGTCGGTGTGGCCGTGCGGCGAGATGATCGGCAGGTCGCGGACGGTGGTGAAGAGCCGGCGCGCAATGCCGCGCGTCACCGGATCGGCGGGGAAGAGGCGATCGTCGTGCAACAGCATGGGCATCTCCATCGGTCGCGTGATCTCTAGAACCGGCCGCGGCGGGGGTCAATCGCCTGGTATACTAGTGCGCCAGACGCTCGCGCTGCCCGACGGGGATTGCGCCGGCACCGGGCTTGCGCTCCTCGCATCTCCCGCGCCATCCTCGCGCCGCAACGGCATCGGAGCGATGGATATGACGACGCGGCGTGATCTCCTGGCTGGGGCGGGACTGGCGGCGCTGGCGGCGCAGCTTCCCGTCGTGGCGTTGGCACAGGCGAAGGACAGCGTCACCATCGCACAGACGCTGGAGCCGCCGACGCTGGACCCGACCTCCGGTGCGGCGCAGGCGATCCGCGAGGTGACGCTGCAGAACATCTTCGAGGGCCTGGTGAAGGTCGACCGGACCGGCAAGCTGCAGCCCTGCCTGGCCGAGAGCTGGACGATCGCCGACGACAACCTCACCTATCGCTTCAAGCTGCGGCAGGGTGCCAGGTTCCATGACGATACGCCCTTCACCGCCGAGCAGGTGAAATTCTCCTTCGAGCGGGCCGTGGCGCCGGACTCGACCAATGCGCAGCGCCAGCTCTTCACGCCGATCGCCGAGATCGAGACGCCCGACCCGGCGACGGTGGTGATCAAGCTCAAGCAGCCGACCGCGAACTTCCTCTACGGCCTCGCCTGGGGCGATGCGGTGATCGTCGCGCCCGCGACAGCCGCCGGCAACAAGACCAACCCCGTCGGCACCGGCCCGTTCAAGTTCGTGCGCTGGAACCGCGGCGACCGGCTCGAACTCGCCCGCAACGACGGCTATTGGGGCGAGAAGCCGGCGCTGGCCAAGGCGACCTTCCGCTTCATGTCCGATCCGCAGGCGCAGGTCGCCGCGCTCCGGGCCGGCGATGTCGACGCTCACACCAATCTTTCGGCGCCCGAGGCCGTGCCGCAACTCAAGGCGGACCCCAAGCTCAAGGTCACGATCGGCGGCACCGAGGGCGAGACGGTGCTCGCCATCAATAATGGCAAGCCGCCTTTCGACAATCTCAAGGTCCGGCAGGCCATCGCCCATGCGCTCGACCGCAAGACCATCGCCCTCGGTGTCTACGGTTTCGACGTGCAGTTGATAGGCAGCCATTTCTCGCCGCTGCATCCCGCCTATGTCGATCTGACCGGCACCTACCCCTACGACCCCGCCAGGGCCAAGGCGCTGCTCAAGGAAGCCGGCTTCCCGAACGGCTTCAACTGCACGCTGAAGCTGCCGCCGCCGTCCTATGCCCGCCGCTCCGGCGAAATCGTCGCGGCGCTGCTGGCGCAGATCGGCATCAACGCCTCGATCGAGCCGCTGGAATTCCCGCAATGGCTTGAACGCGTCTTCCGCAACAAGGATTACGACCTCAGCATCATCGCCCATACCGAGCCGCTCGACATCGATATCTATGCGCGCGACGGATACTACTTCCAGTACAAGGACCCCGAGTTCAAGGCGCTGATCGCCAAGATCGCGGTGACGCTGGACGAGAGTCAGCGCAACGCCCTCTACAAGCAGGCGCAGGAAAAGCTCGCGCGCGACGCGGTCAACGGCTTCCTGTTCATCCTGCCGAAGATCACGGTCGCCAATGCCGCGCTCGAAGGCATGTGGACCGACTGGCCCCTGCCGGTGACGCCGCTGGCGGAGCTGCGCTGGCGGTGAGGCCGCCGGCAGACGGCGGAACGCCATGATCGGCTACGTCACGCGCCGGCTCGTCGCGCTGGTGCTCACATTGCTCGCCGCGGCGCTCGTCATCTTCGTCGTGCTGGAGGTGCTGCCGGGCGACCCGGCGGCGGTGACGCTCGGCCTCAATGCCGCGCCGGAAGCGTTGGCCGCTCTCAGGGCCGAGATGGGGCTCGACAAGCCGGCGGCGCTGCGCTTCGTGCTCTGGCTCGGCGGGCTCGCCACGGGCGATCTCGGCCTGAGCTACACCTATCGCGTGCCGGTGGCGCAGCTCATCGCCGAGCGCATGGCGGTGACGCTGCCGCTCGCGCTGATGGCGATCGGCCTTGCGACCGCGATCGGCATTCCGCTCGGCATGCTCGCCGCGTCGCGCCGCGGCCACCTCGCCGATGCCGGCGTGATGGCCTTCGCCCAGGCCGGGCTCGCCATTCCGAATTTCTGGTTCGGCCTTCTGCTCGTGCTCGTCTTCGCGGTCGGGCTCGGCTGGCTGCCGGCCGGCGGCTTTCCGGGCTGGCAGGCGGGCTTCGGCACGGCTCTGAAGGCGCTCCTCATGCCGGCACTCGCCCTGGCGTTGCCGCAGGCTGCGATCATCGCGCGGGTGACGCGCTCGGCCATGCTCGACACGCTGCAGGAGGATTTCGTCCGCACCGCCCGCGCCAAGGGCCTCAGCGAGGCCACGACGATGCGCCGGCACGCGCTGCGCAATGCGCTGATCCCGGTCGTCACCATCCTGGGCCTTCAGTTCTCGGTCCTGATCGCAGGCGCCATCATCATCGAAAACGTCTTCGCCTTGCCGGGGCTGGGCCGGCTCGTCTTCCAGGCCATCGCGCAGCATGACCTGATCGTGGTCAAGGACCTCGTCATGCTCTTCGCCGGGCTGGCGATCCTGATCAATTTCGCGGTCGAGCTGCTCTACGGGCTGATCGATCCGCGGCTGAGGCAGGCATGAGCGCGGTTCAGGACAAGGCCCCGGGCGGCCGCCGGCACTGGTGGCTGGCGCCATCCTTCGTGATCGGCGCGGTACTAGCCTTGCTTGTCGCCGCCGCCGCCCTGCTTTCCTATGTCTGGACGCCCCATCCGCCGACGCAGATGGCGATCCTGAACAGGCTGAAGGGGCCGTCCGCAGCGAACTGGTTCGGCACCGACCAGTTTGGCCGCGACGTCTTCTCGATGATCATGGTCGGCGCGCGGAATTCGCTCGCGGTGGGGCTGGGCGCGGTCGGCATCGGGATGGTGCTGGGCACGACACTGGGCCTGATCGCCTCCGTTCGGCGCGACGGCATCCTCGACAACGTCATCATGCGCACGGCCGATTTCACCCATGCCTTTCCGGCCGTGCTGACCGCGATCATGATGACAGCCATCGCCGGGCCGGGCATGCTCAACGCCATCGTCGCCATCGCCGTGCTGAACCTGCCCTATTTCGCGCGGCTCGCGCGTGGCGCCGCGCTTCAGGTCTGGGCGCAGGACTTCATCCAGGCGTCGCGGGCGGCGGGGCTCAACAACCGGCAGCTCATCCTGCGCCATGTCCTGCCCAACATCGCCGGTATATTGGTGGTGCAGGCGACGATCCAGTTCGCGCTCGCGGTGCTGGCCGAGGCTGGACTGTCCTATCTCGGGCTCGGCACGCAGCCGCCGAACCCGTCCTGGGGCCGGATGCTCAACGAAGCCCAGACCTTCATGGCGACGCAGCCCTGGCTTGCGATCTTTCCGGGTGCCGCAATCGCGCTGACCGTGCTGGGCTTCAACCTGCTGGGCGACGGCCTGCGCGATGCCGTCGATCCGCGCCTGCGCCGCACCCGGTGACCATCGAGGATATTGAATGAGCGATCTTGCCGATCTG
>NZ_JBIWYK010000002.1:0-25596 GCF_044752385.1 Allobosea sp. CER48
CGGGCCGACGAAAAGCGCGCTCACGGTCTTGAGCATGCGCGCCCCGCCTTCCTCACTCGGCCTTGAGCCAGCGCAGGAGGCCGGCCTGATCTCCGCTTTCGACCGCTGCGGCGACGCGCCGCCCGACGGCAGCACCGAACTTGTAGCCGTGACCGGAGCAGGCCGAGACCGCCGTGACCTTGCCGATCTCGCGCGAGAAGAACTTGCGGTCCGAAGTGAAGGTGTAGGCGCAGGTCACGACGCGATCGACCCGGTATTCGGCGATGCGCGCGAAGGGCGGCGAGAAATAGTCGCGCAGCTGCTCTCCCTCCCCCGGCCGGGGCTCGCGCTCCTCGCCCGGCTGGCGCGGGCGCTTGTGAATGCCGGCGCCGAATTTCAGGCCGGTTCCGTCGACCGGCGGCAGGACGTAGCCGTCGATGGTGCCGCCGACATCGACGATGACCGGCGCGGCCTGCCAGGCCGCCCTCAGATCATCGGGCGGGTCGAGATAGACGACGGCCGTGCGATAGGTGGCCAGGCTCTCGGCCAGCTCGGGCAGGAGCTTCAAGACCCAGGCGCCGGCCGACACCACGATGCGGTCGAAGCTCGCCTCCTCGCCATCGGCCAGGGTGAGCCTGCCGGCATCCGCATCGATGGCCGTTACCTCCGCTCCATCGCGGATCATCGCGCCGCGGTCGCGCAGCAACCGCGCCAGGTCGGCGGCGATGCGGGCGGGAAACAGCGCTCCTCCCTCGCGGTTGACATACGCGTAGCGGATGGTCCCCGCGTCGAGAAAGGGATAGCGCCGGGCGGCCTCGGCGGGCTCGTAGAGCTCGTAGGCCGAGCCAACCCGATCCAACCCCTTCAGATAGTCGTCACCCTCGTCCTCGGCCGTCTGGGACACGCCCAGCGCACCGCAGGGGGCATAGTGGCGCCTGCCGAGATCGGACCAGAGTTCCTCCCAGGCCTCGAAGGCCTCGCTGATCGTGCGCGCATAGCCGTCGGCGCCGGCATAGGCGCGCCGGATGATGCGGTGCTGGTCGCCCGAGGCGGCATAGAGGTTGGGGATCTGCGGTGCCTGCTCGAAGAGCGTGACGCGGTGCCCGCGTCTGTTCAGCGACCAGGCCGTGGACAGCCCGGCAATTCCGGCGCCGACGACCGCGACCCGCATAGCCCCTTGCCGCATCAGCCCTTGCGTTCCTTGTCGTAGGGGTTCTGGCCGCCGCGCCGATGCAGCCGGATCGGCGTGCCCGGAAGGTCGAAGCCCTCCCGCAGATTGTTCACGAGATACCGGACATAGGACACCGGCAGGTGCTCGAGCTGGTTGCCGAACAGCGCGAAGGTCGGCGGGCGCGCCTTGGCCTGCGTCATGTAGCGGATCTTGATGCGCCGGCCCGCCACCGCCGGCGGCGGATGGGCCGAGAGCACGCCTTCCAGCCAGCGGTTGATGCGCGCGGTCGAGACGCGGCGGTTCCAGACCTCATAGGCCGAGAACACGCCCTGCATCAGCCGGTCGATGCCCTCGCCCGCGAGTCCGGAGAGCGGGATGATCGGCACGCCGCGCACCTGCGCCAGCAGGTGGTTGGCCTTCTCCTTGAGCTCCGCGAGCAGGCCCTGCTTGTCGGCGACGAGATCCCATTTGTTGAGGCCGATCACCACGGCGCGGCCCTCGCGCTCGGTCAGGTCGACCAGCGTCAGGTCCTGCTTCTCGAAGGGGATGGTGGCGTCGAGAAGGACCACCACGACCTCGGCGAAACGAATGGCGCGCAGCGAATCCGCGACGGAGAGCTTCTCCAGCTTCTCCTCTATGCGGGCGCGCTTGCGCATGCCGGCGGTGTCGAAGAGCTTGACCTTGCGGCCGCGCCATTCCCAGTCGACGGAAATCGTATCGCGGGTGATGCCGGCCTCGGGGCCGGTCAGCATGCGGTCCTCGCCGATCATGCGGTTGACCAGCGTCGACTTGCCGGCATTCGGGCGGCCGATGATGGTGACGCGCAGCGGCCGGTCGGGATTGTACTCCTCCTCGGCGTCGTCGGCGGGGGCTTCCTCCCAGGCCGCGTCCTCGTCCTCCTCGGGCTCGTCCGCGATATAGGGTACCAGCGCCTCGAGCAGGTCGGCCGTGCCTTCGCCATGCTCGGCCGAGAACGGCACGGGATCGCCGAGCCCGAGCGAATAGGATTCGATGATGCCGTCGGTGCCCTTCTTCCCTTCGGCCTTGTTGGCGAGGAGGATCACGGGCTTGCCCGAGCGGCGGACCAGATCGGCGAAGGGCTGGTCCATCGGCGTCAGGCCAAGGCGGGCGTCGATCATGAAGACCACGACATCGGCCTGGGCGATGGCGGTCTCGGTCTGCGCACGCATGCGCCCGGCGAGCGAATCCTTGTCGGCCTCCTCGAGACCGGCGGTGTCGATCACCTTGAAGCGGAGATGGCCGAGCGTCGCGTCCCCCTCGCGGCGATCGCGCGTGACTCCCGGCCGGTCGTCGACCAGCGCGAGCTTCTTGCCGACGAGCCGGTTGAACAGCGTCGACTTGCCGACATTGGGCCGGCCGATGAGGGCGACGATGGCTGTCATCAGACTTCACATTCCATCGTCACTCCGGCCCGGACGCAAGACCGGAGCGGGGTGACGGAAGCGTTGGGAGCGGGGCTCCGGTTCAGTTCTTCACCGTGACGGGGCCGCCGCGGACGAGAGCGAGATAGAGCTCGACGCGCTGACGCAGCGCCTGCGGCGCCTGCGGATCGGTGATCGCGGCGTCGAACCAGCGGCCGGCCTCGTCGAACTGGTTGGCCTTGAGCGCGGAAATGCCGAGGAACTCGCGGGCAGAGTGACGCCAGACGCCCTGCGGATTCGCCAGGGGCTCCAGCGCCGTCTTGACCTCGGCAAAGGGCGAGAGATCGACACGCAGGATGCCGGCGCGCAACCTGGCGAGATCCCGGTAGGTCGCATCCAGCGTGGCATCGCTGGCAAGCGCGTCGAAGGCGGCGACGCCGGCGGCGGCATCGCCCTTGGCGGTCTCGGCGGCAAGGCGGAAGCGCGCGATCTGGCGATATCCCGCAGGCGCGCTCGCGGCGAGCTCCTTCAGGATCGTCTCGGCCTGGGTGCTGTCTCCGTCGCGGGAAGACTTCAGCGCCGCCTCGAGGCGCGCGCCAACGGCTTGCGAAGCCTGGTTCTCGCGGTGCAGCCAGAACTGCCAGCCCGCCACGGCGAGCACGGCCAGCACGGCAAGGCCGGTGACGACCCAGCCATATTTCTTCCAGAGCTCCGCCGCCTTGTCGCGCCGGACTTCCTCATCGATCTCGCGAAAAATATCGGCCATTTGACTGTCAAAATCCCTGTTGGGAGCCCGGTAGCATTTTCAAGACGGGAAGGCGAGCCGGATCAGCGAACGGATCGTCGCGCCAGTGCGATCATTGCGGCCATGACGATGCCGCGATGGACGCCCCTGCCCGCGCCATGGCAGAAACGGCACAGCCCTTGCTCCGCCCTAGGCGGACGGCCCGTTCAGTTTTCGGCCGTGGAGAACCCCCATGAAGCAGATCATCGCCAGACGGCGCGGCCTCGCCGCTCTCCCCCTTGCCGGCATCACCCTCGGCTCGCTCGCGCTTCCGGCCGGAGCGCAGACCCAGCCGACCAAGGTGAAGGTCTTCATCGGCGCGATGTTCGAGATCGGCGAGAACACCGGTGACCGAGCCGGCGAATTCCAGCACTGGTACGAGCGCTACTGGAAGGCCAGCCAGCCGCATGCCGTGAAGGGCGCGCTCAAGCCGGTCTATTGCAATGACGACGGCGTCTGCGGCGCCGTGCTCGGCATGGGCAAGGTCAACTCCTCGTCCTCGATGCAGGCGATCCTGCTCGACCCTGCCTATGATTTCTCGCAGGCCTATTTCGTGATCAGCGGCGTCGCCGGCACGCCGCCCTCGCGCGGCACGATCGGCGACGTGTCCTGGGGCAGCTGGCTGGTCGACTACGACCTGGGACACCGCTGGGCCCCGGAGGAAGGCAAGCCGGGCGAACCCGTCTTCATGCCGCGCAAGGGCTATGAGAGCTACCGCGTCTTCCAGCTCAACCCCGCCCTCGTGAACTGGGCGGTCAAGCTCGGCTCCGGCGCCAATCTGCAGGATTCCGATTCGGCCAGGCAGTACCGCATGCGCTATCCCGACAAGCGGGCGCAATCAGAGCCGGCCGTCACTGTCGGCACACATATGACGGGCGACACCTTCTTTCATGGGCCGGGCCTGTCGAAGGAGGCGCAGTACATGGCGAAGCTGTACGGCGCCGACGACTACGTCATCACCGAGATGGAGGCGGCGGCGATCACATTGGTGATCAAGCGCCAGTTCGGCACCGACCGCATCCTGAGCCTGCGCGGCGCGGTCAATTTCGACCAGGGGAACCCGAACGAGACGACGCTACAGCATCTCGACCCCGCGCCCGGCCAGACCGCCGGCGGCTTTGCCGAGACCGTCGCGAATGTCGAAGCCGTGGGCTCGCGGGTGGTCGACCACATCACCGGCAACTGGGCGGAATGGCAGAAGGGCGTGCCGCCGCTGCCCGCGCAGTAGGGCCGGCTGCGAGAATCGGGACCGTCAGCCTGCCCGGAAGAGCAGGCTGCCGTCCCCATAGGAATAGAACCGGTATTTCTCCGCGATCGCATGGGCATAGGCCCGTTTCATCAGGTCGAGTCCGCAGAAGGCGGAGACGAGCATGAACAGCGTCGAGCGCGGCAGGTGGAAATTCGTCATCAGCATGTCGACCGCGCGGAAGCGATAGCCCGGCGTGATGAAGATCGCGGTATCGCCCGAGAACGGGCGGATGGTGCCGTCTTCCGCTGCAGCGCTCTCGATCAGGCGCAGCGAGGTGGTGCCGACGCAGACAATGCGCCCGCCCCTGGCCTTGACCGCATTGAGAGCCGCCGCCGTCTCGGCCGAGACGGTGCCCCATTCGGCATGCATGCGGTGTTCGTCGGTATCCTCTGCCTTCACCGGCAGGAAGGTTCCGGCGCCGACATGCAGCGTGACGAAATGCCTGCCGACGCCGCGGTCATCCAGCGCGGCCAGGAGATCCGGCGTGAAATGCAATCCCGCGGTCGGCGCCGCCACGGCACCGTCATTGCGGGCGAAACTCGTCTGGTAGTCGGCGGTGTCGGCATCGTCCGTCGGGCGCTTGCCGGCGATGTAGGGCGGCAGCGGCAGCTCGCCCAGCCGCGCGATCGCCTCGTCGAGATAGGCGCTGGTCAGGCTGAAGCGCAGCTCGACCTCGCCCCCTTCTCCCTTCGCGACGACCTCGGCCTGCAGGCGGCCGAGCTCGCAGGCGTTGCTGGCGCCCTCGGCATCGAAGACCACGGTCTCGCCGAGCGCCAGCTTCTTCGCCGGCCGGGCGAAGGCGAGCCAGCGATCCTCGCTCTCGCGCTTGTGCAGCATGATCTCGATGCGTGCGGAATCCGCGCCGCGATGTCGTCGCCCGCGCAGGCGGGAAGGAATGACGCGCGTATCGTTGAGGACGAGCGCGTCGCCCGGCTGCAGCAGCGAGACGAGATCGCGGATGCCAAGATCCTCGAGCGGCTGCGGCGCATCGGGCCGCACCACGAGCAGCCGTGCCGCATCACGCGGGCTCACCGGCCTCAATGCGATCAGGTCTTCCGGCAGGTCGAAATCAAAAAGGCCGACATCCATCGGGCTGCATCTCGTTCCAAAAGCAAAGAGCCCTCATTCCGGGCGGACGCGCGGCTGGCGCCGCCGGTCCCGGAATGAGGGCTCGACTTGGACGAAGCGATCAGGCCGCGTCGGCCATCACCTTCATCGAGACGATCGAGTCGGGATCGCGCACGGGCTCGCCGCGCTTGATCTTGTCGACGTTCTCCATGCCTTCGACGACCTCGCCCCAGACGGTGTACTGCTTGTCCAGGAAGCGGGCGTCGTCGAACACGATGAAGAACTGGCTGTTGGCGGAGTTCGGGTTCTGGGCGCGGGCCATCGAGCAGATGCCGCGGACATGCGGCTCGGCGTTGAACTCCTGCTTCAGGTCCGGATAGCTCGAACCGCCGGTGCCGGTGCCGTGCGGGCAGCCGACCTGGGCCATGAAGCCGTCGATGACGCGGTGGAAGACGATGCCGTCATAGAAGCCCTCGCGGGCGAGCAGCTTGATGCGCTCGACATGGCCCGGCGCAAGGTCGGGGCGCAGCTTGATGACCACCTTGCCCTTGGTGGTTTCCATCACGATGGTGTTTTCGGGATCGAGCGACATCAGCTCTGCCTTTCGTTTGGCGGCACGCGGCCGTGGAACCTTATGGTGAAGGGTCGCCCCGCGATACTCGCTCCGAGGCCCTTCGACAACCTCATCGGCGTGCAGGAGCGCACGGCCGCAACCGCCGAATCGGTGAAACGCCTCTGAAACTCGGCGTCGCCGCGGCGTGTTTCCCAATTCACGCGCGGCTGTCCGAACAGGGTGCCGTCACGCCGCAGGCTGAAGCGGACCGTCGCCATCGCCCCGGTGAGATCGCCCGGAAGCGGCGGAGGCGCCCAGCAGCGCCGGACGGCTCCCGCGATATCGTCGAGCTTGTCGATGCTGTCCCCCTGCTCCGGTGCGGGGGCTGGCGAGACCGATCCGATCAGGCCGATCTCGCCGCTGCCACGCAACAGGCGCTGCGGAGCGACCGGGCGCTGCTCGATGCCCGGAATGTCGTTGCCGCTGAACGGGCCGCCGATACCGGGATTGTAGCGCTGGCCGCTCTGCGGCGGCAGGATCGGGTTCTGCGACCCGGAAGGCGGCGGCAGCACCGGATATTGCGAGCCGGAAGGCGGCGGCAGCCCGAGATCACGCGTGTCCTGCGCCAGCGCCGCACCACCGAGAGCGAACGCCGTCAGGGAGGCGAAGAGGGCCGTTCGCAACATGGTTCGGGCCCTCCCCGCTTTCATCTCACTTGGCGTCGGACGCCATCCGCATCCGGACGATCTTGTCGGGGCTGCTGACCTGGCCACTGCCCTGCGCACCCTTCTTGATCTTGCGCACCGCATCCATGCCGGACACGACCTCTCCGAAGAGCGTGTACTGGCCGGTCAGCGAGCCACAACCCTCATAGCAGATGAAGAACTGCGAATTGGCCGAATCCGGCGAGGCGGAGCGCGCCATGCCGACGGAGCCGACCTTGTATGGCGTCGGCGTGAATTCGGCCGGGAGATTCGGCAGGTCGGACTTGCCGGTGCCGGTGCCCGTCGGGTCACCCGTCTGGGCCATGAAGCCGTCGATGACGCGATGGAAGACGATGCCGTCATAGAAGCCGCGCTTCACAAGCGCCTTGATCTGCGCGACATGCTTCGGCGCCAGGTCCGGCCGGAGGCGGATCGTCACCGGGCCGTCCTTGGTCTCCAGGATGACCGTGTTCTCGGCATCGGGCTTGGCGGCCTGGGCCTGTGCGGCACCGAGGGAGAGGACGACGGCAAGGGCGGCAAGCGTGCTGCGCAGCATGAAGATCTCCATGGCCACCGGCGAGCCCGGCGGATGCCAGTCGATAGCGATATCCTTTGGCCGGAACAAGGCACCTGCCCTGGCGGCGGCCTCTCTCGATGCGGCAGATCGGAACATGTTGCACCGCACAAGTGCAATGGAGATCAAACTTGCAAAAATTTGAGGCTACATTTGTCGAAACTGATGACAGAGCCGTCACAATCAGCTAAGCCATCTCCCGCTGGGAGCGCCTTGCCAGTCAAGGCGCTGCGGACCAGGTCTCGGGAGGACAAACGCCCGCCTAGTATACGAGTCGCACGCATCCAGACGCGCGCCGATACTGCGGTAAAAAATGACTACCCAAGGCAAGGCATCGGCCTTGCCTTTTTCTTTGGCCGGTTCTCGGCGCTGCCTCCCCGGCTTTTCTTCCTCTCGCCATTCCAAGACCGCATGCCCGCTCCAGGCGAACGACGGCCGCAAACGACAGCGCGCCTCCGGCCGTTCTCCGGCGACAGGCTGCGCCGGCAAGAATCAGATGTCGTAGGTCACCCAGACATACCAGACGCCGGCGAAGATCACCGCCGCGATGACCGAGGTGATCGCGGCCTTCTTCACGAGCCCCGGCAGGATCGGCGCGCCGGGCTCGGTGCCCTCGACGACCTCGCCGCTCTCATGCTGGCTGCGGATGCCGAAGGGCAGCACGGCGAAGAGCGTGATCCACCAGATGACGAAATAGAGCGCGATCCCGCCGACGACGTTCATGCGCCCCTCCCGACCAGGGCGATGCAGGAGAAGGCGACCCGGGCCTCCGTCGGCACACCGAAACGCGCGGTATGGCGGGCCGGCAGGCCGTTCGGAAAGTGCTTCACATACTCGGCATTGCAGGCTGCGTAGTCGACCGGATCGGTGATCAGCATCGTCATCTGGACGACGCGGTCGAGCGAGCTGCCGGCCTCGGCCAGAATTTCGGTGATGCGGCCAAGCGCGTTGCGCACCTCGTCGGCCGGCGTATCGCCGCGATGGATGCCGCGCGCAGGGTCATGCGGCGCGGAATGGCCGGAGACGAAGACCATGCCGCCGGCGACCGTCGCCGCGCTGAAGGGGCGCGGCGAGCCCGGCTCGGGCTCGCCGAGGAAAGCGATCTCGGACATGGCTTCAGGCCTGCTCCAGCTCGACCAGCGTGCCGAGGAAGTCCTTGGGGTGCAGGAAGAGCACGGGTTTGCCATGCGCGCCGATGCGCGGCTCTCCCGAACCAAGCACGCGCGCGCCCTGCTCCTTCAGCCTGTCGCGGGCAGCGAGGATGTCGTCGACCTCGTAGCAGATGTGATGGATGCCCCCATCCGGATTTCGCTCGAGGAACTTCGCGATCGGCGAATCGGCGCCAAGCGGCTCCAGCAGTTCGATCTTGGTGTTGGGCAGTTCGACGAAGACGACGGTGACGCCATGGTCCGGCTCTGGTTGCGGCTGCGAAACGCGCGCGCCGAGGGTGTCACGATAGAGCGCCGTCGAGGCCGCGAGATCCTTCACGGCGATGGCGACATGGTTGAGGCGTCCGATCATCTTCGTCTTCTCCAGCCCGAAGGCGCTTGAGCCCGTTCTACACCTCGACCACGAGCGCATGCACCAGCGGCTTCTTGCCCCACTCCTCGTTGACGGCGCTGCGGACGCCGCGCTCCAGGGCGTTGCGAAGCGCCTCCGGGTCACGGCGGCGGGCCTTCGGGATGTTGTCGAGCAGGTCGGCGACGACATCGGCGACATATTCGTCGAAATCGGTGCCCTCACGGGTACGCGGCGGCAGGCCAAGCACGGCGATCTCCGGCTCGCCGGCGATGCCGCCCTTGTCGTCGATGGCGACGGCGATCGAGACTATGCCGGCGAAGGAGAGCCGGCGGCGCTCCTGCACCGTCTTCTCCAGCGCGTTCACCAGCAGCGAGCCGTCCTGGTAGAGCCGGCCATGCGGGGCTTCGTCGACCTTGCTCGCGCCCCCATCCGAAATCGCGACGACGTCACCGTTGCCGGCGCGCAGCACATGCTTCACGCCGAGGCTGCGGGCGAAGCTCTCATGCTCGGCCAGATGCAGGTCCTCGCCATGGGCGGGGATGGCGATCCGCGGCTTGAGCCAGCCATAGAGCCGGGCGAGCTCCTCGCGGCGGGGGTGACCGGAGACATGGACCAGATGGGTGCGGTCCGTGATGATCTCGATGTTGTCGCGGGCAAGCGCGTTCAGGATGTTGCCGACCGACTTCTCGTTGCCGGGAATGGTGCGCGACGAGAAGATCACGCGATCGCCCGGCGAGAGCGCGATCTCGGGATGGTCGTCGGCGGCAATGCGCGAGAGCGCGGCACGTGGCTCGCCCTGGCTGCCGGTCACGAGCGCCACGACCTTGTCGCGCGGCAGGTAGCCATAGGCATCGACGGGCCGGAAACCGGGAATGCCGTCGAGATAGCCGCACTCGCGCGCGACGTCGATGACGCGATCCATCGCCCGGCCGACGACCACGACCTCGCGCTCGGCCGCCATCGCCGCCTCGGCGACGGCGCGCAGACGCGCGACATTGGAAGCGAAGGTGGTGACGGCGACGCGCCCCGGCGCCGAGGCCACGAGTTCCTTCAGCTTGGCGGCGACGTCGGCCTCGCTCGGGCTGATGCCGTCGCGCATGACGTTCGTGGAATCGCAGACCAGCGCCAACACCCCCTCCTCGCCGAGCTCGCGCAGGCGCTTCTCGTCGGTCGGCAGGCCGACACGCGGCGTCGGGTCGATCTTCCAGTCGCCGGTATGGACGACAAGCCCGGCCGGCGTGCGGATCGCCAGCGCGTTCGACTCGGGGATGGAGTGCGCGACCGGGACGAATTCGATGTCGAACGGGCCGAGCGCGATCCGCCCGCCCTGTGCCACGACATTGATCTCGACATTCGGCGCCCCGGGCTCGGAGAGGCGACGCGTGGCGAGGAGACCGGCGGCGAAGCGCGTGCAATAGACCGGCGCGCGCAGCGAGGGCCAGAGCGCGGCGAGCGCGCCGATATGGTCCTCATGGGCGTGGGTGATGACGATGCCGAGAAGGTTCGCGCGCTCCTCGATGATGTAGCGAAGATCGGGCAGGACGATATCGACGCCCGGTGCCTCCGGCCCGGCGAAGGACAGGCCGCAATCGACCAGGATCCATTTGCGTCGCCCCTCCGGCCCGAAGCCGTAGAGAGCGGCGTTCATGCCGATCTCGCCGAGGCCGCCGAGGGGAACGAAAACGAGCTGGTCGGAGGAACGGGTCACTGGCAATCCTGATTTCTGGAAATGGCTTGATCTATGCCGCGCAATGGCAACCAGCCCTAGCACGCCATCCACGCGGTCTCCACATCGCGAGGCGCACGCAGCCGATCAACGAGGCGGGCCGAAGAACAGATCCCCGGCATCGATGATGCGGCGGCCGGCTTCCGTCTCGAGCTCGAGACGTCCCGTCGGGTCGAGCCCGGCGAAGCGGCCTTCCACCGGGCCTTCCGGGAGGCGGATGGTGATGACCTCGCCGAGGAAGGCTGCGCGCTCGAGCCATGCGGCACGGATCGCGCCGAAACCGCCGGGCTGCGACCAGATGGCGTGGCGCTGGGCGAAGGCGTCGCTCAACCCCGTCAGCATCGCCTCGACATTGGCTTGTGGCGCGGCAGCCTTGAGGAAGGTGGCGGGGTAAGGCGTATCGGACGGGCAGGAGGCGATGTTGACGCCGCAGCCGACGATGATGTTGAGCCGCCCTGCCCGACTCTCGCCTTCGAGCAGCAGGCCGGACGTCTTGGCGCGGCCGAGCAGCAGATCGTTCGGCCATTTCAACTTGAGTTCGGCAGCCGCCGGCCCGAGCAGCCTCGCGGCGGCATCGTGCAGCGCGAGTCCCACGACGAAGCCGAGCTGCGGCGCCAGTGCCGGCTCGCACGGGTCGGTCAGCAGCAGGCTCGCATAGAGATTGCCGGGGGGCGAGCCCCATTGGCGGCCGTGCCGCCCCCGGCCCGCATTCTGACTGCGGGCCACGATCCAGAGTTTCCCCGGCTCGCCCTGATCGAGCGCGCGACGGGCCTCCTCCATGGTGGAGCCGACCTCGTCGCGGATGATCAGCCGGTAGCCGGCAGCGCGGGCGACGTCGCCGAGCACGCGCCGTCAGCTCAGAAGAGCGACTTCGCCGCAGCCGCAGCCGAGTCGAAAAGCGGGGCGGGCACGAACGACAGCACCAGCACGAAGATGGTCGAAAGCAGCAGGACGGTGCGCACGCCGTAATCCGCCGTTTCGAAAGCCGGCTTCGGCTCGTCGAAATACATCACCTTGACGAGACGGAGATAGTAGTAGGCGCCGACGACGCTGGTCAGCACGCCGATGACGGCGAGCACGTAGAGCTTCGCATCGATCGCGGCGAGGAAGACATAATACTTCGCCCAGAAGCCGGCGAGCGGCGGGATGCCGGCCAGCGAGAACATCATCATCGACAGCGCGAAGGCCATCCAGCCGTTCGTCTGCGACAGGCCGGCGAGCTCCGAGATGTCCTCGACCAGCTTGCCGTCGCGGCGCATCATCAGCACACAGGCAAAGGCAGCAAGCGTCGTGGCGAGATAGATCGCCATGTAGGTCATCACGCCCTGGACGCCATCGGGCGTGCCGGCTGCAAGGCCGACCAGCGCGTAACCCATGTTCGCAATCGAGGAATAGGCGAGCAGGCGCTTGATGTTGCGCTGACCGATCGCAGCGAAGGCGCCGAGCGCCATGGAAGCGATCGAGATGAAGACGATGATCTGGCGCCAGTCATGGATCGCGCCCGGGAAGGCACCGACGAAGATGCGGATCACCATCGCCATGGCGGCCATCTTCGGCGCCGAGGCGAAGAAGGCGGCGACCGGCGTCGGAGCACCTTCGTAGACGTCCGGCGTCCACATGTGGAACGGCACGGCCGAGATCTTGAAGGCGACGCCGGCGGCGATGAAGACGATGCCGAAGATCAGCCCGATGCCCGCGTGCCCGCCCTGCGTGGCCGCAGCGATGCCGGAGAAGGTGACGGTGCCGGTGAAGCCGTAGACCAGCGAGCCGCCATAGAGAAGCATGCCGGAGGAGAGCGCGCCGAGCACGAAATACTTCAGGCCGGCTTCCGTCGACTTTGCATTGTCGCGGTCGAAGGCGGCGACGACGTAGAGCGCCAGCGACTGAAGCTCGAGGCCGACATACAGGCTGATGAGATCGTTGGCCGAGATCATCATCATCATGCCGATGGTCGAGAGCACCACCAGGATCGGGAACTCGAAGCGCATGGCGCCTTCGCGCCTCAGCGTCTCGGCGGAAAGCAGGATGGCCGCGCCGGCGCCGATCAGCGTCAACACCTTCATGAAGCGGGCGAAGCCGTCGACGATGAAGCCGCTGTTGAAGGTCAGGAGCTTGCCGTCGCCCGAGACGACCAGCACCAGCGCGAGCGCCAGCAGCGCCAGGGCGAGGCCTTCGAGCAGGCGCGTCGAGCGCTCGCCCTGGATCGCGCCGATCAGCACCATCGAGATGGCGCCGACGGCGAGGATGATTTCCGGCAGGGCCGGGCCGAGAGCGGGCAGAGCCATGACGAAACCTTACTGCACGGCCGCCACTGCCGTCTTCGCGGCAGTGAGCGCAGCCTGATAGTTCTTGATCAGCGCTTCCGTCGGCGCCGCGAAGGCGTCGAGGATCGTGTGCGGCTGCACGCCGTACCAGATGGTCAGCAGGACGAGCGGGACCAGGATCGCGATCTCGCGACCGTTGAGGTCCTTGATATCCTTCAGTTCCGGCTTGGTCAGCTCGCCGAAAACGACGCGGCGATAGAGCCAGAGCGCATAGGCCGCCGAAAGGATGACGCCCGAAGTGGCGAAGAACGCCACCCAGGGATTGGCGCGGAAAGCGCCGACCAGCGTCAGGAACTCGCCGACGAATCCGGCGGTGCCGGGCAGGCCGACATTGGCCATGGTGAAGACCATGAACACGACCGCATAGAGCGGCATGCGGTTCACCAGGCCGCCATAGGCGGCGATCTCGCGGGTATGCATGCGATCGTAGATCACGCCGACGCAAAGGAAGAGCGCGCCCGAGACCAGGCCGTGGCTCATCATCTGGAACATCGCGCCTTGGATGCCCTGCGGCGTCAGGGTGAAGAGGCCCATGGTGACGAAGCCCATATGCGCCACCGAGGAGTAGGCGATCAGCTTCTTGATGTCCTCCTGCATCAGCGCCACCAGCGAGGTGTAGACGATGGCGATGACCGAGAGCGCGAAGACCAGCGGCGCGAAATAGGACGAAGCCTCCGGGAACATCGGGATCGAGAAGCGGATGAAGCCGTAGCCGCCCATCTTCAGCAGGATCGCGGCCAGGATGACCGAGCCCGCCGTCGGCGCCTCGACGTGCGCGTCGGGCAGCCAGGTATGGACCGGCCACATCGGCATCTTCACGGCGAAGGAGGCGAAGAAGGCCACCCAGAGCCACTTCTGCATCTCGGAGGGGAACTTGTGCGCCAGCAGCGTCGGAATGTCGGTGGTACCGGCGTTCCAGTACATCGCCATGACGGCGAGCAGCATCAGCACGGAGCCGAGCAGCGTGTAGAGGAAGAACTTGTACGAAGCGTAGACGCGCCGCTTGCCGCCCCAGATGCCGATGATCAGGAACATCGGGATCAGGCCGGCCTCGAAGAACACGTAGAAGAGCACGAGATCGAGCGCCGCGAAGACGCCGATCATCAGCGTCTCGAGGATCAGGAACGCGACCATGTACTCGCGCACCCGCTTCTCGACCGAGGTCCAGGACGCGAGGATGCAGAACGGCATCAGGAATGCCGTGAGCACGATGAAGGGGAATGAGAAGCCGTCGACGCCGAGCTTGAACTTGATGGCGTCGGAGACCCAGCCGTGGGTCTCGATCAGCTGGAAGCCGGGATTGGCGGTGTCGAACCGGGCCCAGGCCACGCAGGCGAGCACGAAGGTCAGGACCGTCGTGATCAGCGCAGCCCAGCGCGCGTTGGAGTCGACGGACGCCTTGTCGCCGCGCTGCGCCAGGATGAAGGCCGCGCCGACCAGCGGGAGAACCAGAAGACCGGTGAGAATACCGAAGCCGAACATCATCTCACCCGCGGGTCACGAGATACCAGGTCACCAGCCCTGCGACGCCGATCAGCATGGCGAAGGCATAGTGATAGAGATAGCCGGTCTGCAGCCGGACCACCCGGTTGGTCACATCGACCACGCGGGCCGAGACGCCATCCGGTCCGAAGCCGTCGATGACCAGGCCATCGCCCTTCTTCCAGAGGAAGCGGCCGAGCCACTTGGCCGGGCGCACGAACAGGAAGTCGTAGAGCTCGTCGAAGTACCACTTGTTGAGCAGGAACCGGTACAGCACCGGGTTCGCAGCCGCGAGCTTGCCGGGCACGTCCGGCCGGCGGACATACATGTAGTAGGCGAGCACGAAGCCGATCACCATCGCCACGAAGGGCGACCAGACGACCCATTTCGGCACCTCGTGCATGGCATGCAGGATGTGGTTGTCCTTGCCCATGAACAGCGCCGACTTCCAGAAATGCTCGAAGTCGTGGCCGATGAAGTACTCCTTGAAGGCGTAGCCCGCGAAGATCGCGCCGATCGAGAGCAGGACCAGCGGCAGCAGCATCACCCAGGGGCTCTCATGCGGCGTGTGGTCATGGCCATGGCCGTGATCGTCGTGGCCATGCGAGGCATGGGCATGATCGTCATGGCCGTGAGCGGCATGCGCGGGGTCGTCATGACCATGCGAGCCGTGTCCATGGCCCCAGCGCGGCGCGCCCTCGAAGGTCATGAAGTACAGGCGCCAGGAGTAGAACGAGGTCATGCAGGCCGCGAGCACCAGCAGCACGAAGGCATAGGAGCTGGCAAAGCCGCCGTGCTCCACCGAGGCATAGGCGCTCTCGATGATCGCGTCCTTCGAGAAGTAGCCGGCGAAGCCCGGGAAGCCGGTGAGCGCCAGCGTGCCGATCGTCATGGCCGCGGCGGTCAGCGGGATGTGCTTACGCAGTCCGCCCATGTGGCGCATGTCCTGCTCGTGATGCATCGCATGGATGACCGAGCCGGCCCCCAGGAAGAGCAGCGCCTTGAAGAATGCATGGGTGAACAGATGGAAGACGCCGGCGCCATAGTTGCCGACACCGAGCGCGACGAACATGTAGCCGAGCTGCGAGCAGGTCGAATACGCGATGACGCGCTTGATGTCGTTCTGCACGAGGCCGACCGTCGCCGCGAAGAAGGCGGTCGTGGCGCCGATGACGACGACGACCGTGAGCGCGACCGGCGCATATTCGAAGACCGGGGACAGGCGCGCCAGCATGAAGACGCCCGCGGTGACCATGGTCGCCGCATGGATGAGCGCCGAGACCGGGGTCGGACCTTCCATCGCGTCCGGCAGCCAAGTGTGCAGCAGGAACTGCGCCGACTTGCCCATGGCGCCGACGAACAGCAGCAGGCAGGTCAGGGTCAGCGCGTTCCAGTCATAGCCGAGGAAGCGGAAGCCCGTATTCACGAATTCGCTGGCGCGCGGGAAGATCGCGTCGAAGGCGACCGAGCCGAACAGCACGAAGACGAGGAACATGCCGAGCGAGAAGCCGAAATCGCCGACGCGGTTGACGATGAAGGCCTTCATCGCGGCCGCGTTGGCCGACGGCTTCTGGTACCAGAAGCCGATCAGCAGATAGGACGCGAGGCCCACGCCTTCCCAGCCGAAGAACATCTGGACGAGGTTGTCCGCCGTCACCAGCATCAGCATGGCGAAGGTGAAGAGCGAGAGATAGGCGAAGAAGCGCGGCCGGTGCGGATCCTCGTGCATGTAGCCGACCGAGTAGAGGTGCACGAGCGACGACACGGTGTTGACGACGACCAGCATCACAACGGTCAGCGTGTCCACGCGGAAGGCCCAGTCGACCTGGAGGCTGCCGGAGGAGATCCAGCTCGCGACCTGGACGCGCGTCGTGCCGGAGCCGAATCCGACCTGGAAGAAGGCGACCCAGGACAGGACCGCCGAGACGATCAGCAGCGAGGTCGTGACGATCTCGGAGCCGCGCGCGCCGATCAGCCGGCCGAAGAGGCCGGCGATCAGGAAGCCGATGAGAGGGAGGAAGACGATCAGGTGATACATGGCAGTGAGGTCCAGGCGCTGGGGCGCGCTCAGCCTTTCATCATGTTGATGTCTTCCACCGCGATCGTGCCGCGGTTGCGGAAGTAGACGACGAGAATGGCGAGGCCGATCGCGGCCTCAGCCGCCGCCACCGTGAGCACGAGCAGCGCGAAGACCTGCCCGACGATGTCGTTCAGGAAGCTCGAGAAGGCGACGAAGTTCAGGTTGACCGAGAGCAGGATCAGCTCGACCGACATCAGGATGACGATGACGTTCTTGCGGTTGATGAAGATGCCGAGCACGCCGAGCGTGAACAGGATGGCGCTGACGGCGAGATAGTGGCCCAGTCCGATCGTCATCATGCCATCTCCTCGGGAACGCCGGCACGCGAAGGCACCTGCTTGACCTCCATCGCCGCGTCCTTGGTGCGGGCGTTCTGGGTCGGGACGTGCTGGCGCTTGATGCCGTGCCGGTCGCGCAGCGTCAGGACAATCGCGCCGATCATGGCGACCAGCAGCACGAGACCCGCCGCCTGGAAGTAGTAGACATACTGCGTGTAGAGCACGCGGCCGAGCGCCTCGGTATTGGTCATGCCGGCGGGAATCGCGGCGACCGGCGCTTTGACGATGTGCGGATCGATGACCCAGGCGCCGACGACCAGCAGCAACTCGACGGCGAAGATGAAGCCGATCAGTGCGCCGATCGGCAGATAGTTCAGGAACCCCTGGCGGAACTCGGCGAAATCGACATCGAGCATCATCACCACGAAGAGGAAGAGCACCGCGACCGCGCCGACATAGACGACGACCAGCAACATCGCGAGGAACTCGGCGCCGAGCAGCATGAACAGCCCGGCCGCGTTGACGAAGGCCAGGATCAGGAACAGCACCGAATGCACGGGGTTGCGCGAGGTCACCACCATGAAGGCGGATGCCACGGTGACACCTGCGAAGAGATAGAAGAAAGCCGCTGCGGCATTCATCTCGGCCAGCCCTTCCCGCCCCTTTTCGGCGCGGTCCTCGTTTGGTTCGTGCTCCGGGACTCAAGGCCCGGGGCAATTTGGAGCGTCTATAATCAGGCCCGCCGGACGCGACAACCGCGTGGCAGGTCTGGTCTCATGCGGTTTCCACGCCGTCATCCCGGCCGCAGCGAAGCGGCGAGCCGGGATCCATGCCGGCACGCGCCCGGCAACGGTTCAGGCATGGATCCCGGGTTTCCCTGCGGTCGCCCGGGATGACCGCCGCGAGGCGGTCGGAAAACATCACCGATACGGTGCGTCCATCGCGATGTTGCGCGCGATCTCGCGTTCCCAGCGCGCGCCGTTCGCGAGCAGCTTGTCCTTGTCGTAGAACAGCTCCTCGCGGGTCTCGGTCGCGAACTCGAAATTCGGCCCCTCGACGATGGCATCGACCGGGCAGGCCTCCTGGCAGAAGCCGCAATAGATGCACTTCGTCATGTCGATGTCGTAACGCGTGGTGCGGCGCGTGCCGTCGTTGCGGCGCGGGCCGGCCTCGATGGTGATGGCCTGCGCCGGGCAGATCGCCTCGCAGAGCTTGCAGGCGATGCAGCGCTCCTCGCCGTTCGGATAGCGGCGCAGCGCGTGCTCGCCACGGAAGCGCGGCGAGAGCTGGCCCTTCTCGAACGGGTAGTTCAGCGTCGCCTTCGGCTTGAAGAAGTAGCGCATCGACAGGCCGATCGCCCCGACGAACTCCTTCAGCAGCAGGCCCCTTGCGGCTTGCGCGAGTGACATCGCCTTCGTCCTTCCATCCTCAGCCGAACAACGCCCGGCCGATCACGAAACCAAGGATCGGCATCAGGCCGACCGTCATTGCCATCAGCGCGCCCCGCAGGATGCGGATGCGGCGCTCGTAATCCTGTTTCTCGGCCTCGGTCGCGGAGCGGTCCGTGCGCCGGAGCGCCCCGATCACCACCGCCGACATCAGCCGGTATTCCAGCAGGCCCAGCGCGAAGCCGATCACGGCACCGAGCGGGCCAGCCAAACTCATCCGCCGACAGGCCCCCAGCCCGTGAGCTGCAGCACCAGCGCCACGATGACGACGCAGGCCAGCGAGAGCGGCAGGAAGACCTTCCAGCCCAGGCGCATCAGCTGATCGTAGCGGTAGCGCGGCACGAAGGCCTTCACCAGCGCGAACATGAAGAACACCAGGCAGACCTTGAGCGCGAACCAGAACACGCCGGGCAGCCAGGTGAAGGGAGGCAGCGCGACCGGGGGCGCCCAGCCGCCGAGGAACAGGATCGTCGTCAGCGAGCACATGGTCATGATCGCCACGTATTCGCCGAGCATGAACAGCAGGTACGGCGTCGAGGAATACTCGACCATGAAGCCCGCCACGAGCTCCGACTCCGCCTCGGCCAGATCGAAGGGCGGACGGTTCGTCTCCGCCAGCGCCGAGACGAAGAAGACGACGAACATCGGGAAGAGCGGCAGGAAGTACCAGTTCAGGAAGCTGAGCCACGGCACGCCGAGCGCGTGCGCCAGACCGCGGTTCTGCTGCGCCTCGACGATGGCCGAGAGGTTCAGCGAGCCGACGCAGAGTAGCACGGTGATGATGACGAAGCCGATCGAGACTTCATAGGACACCATCTGTGCCGCCGAGCGCAGCGCGCTCATGAACGGATACTTCGAATTCGAGGCCCAGCCGGCCATGATGATGCCGTAGACGCCCAGCGACGAGATCGCGAGTATGTAGAGCACGCCGACATTGATGTCGGCGATCGCCCAGCCTTCCGCCACCGGGATCACCGCCCAGGCGCCGAGCGCCAGGAGGCAGGAGATGAAGGGCGCGAGCAGGAAGATGCCCTTGTTGGCGCCGGCCGGGATGATCGGCTCCTTGAGCGCGAACTTGATCAGGTCCGCGAAGCTCTGGAACAGGCCCCAGGGCCCGACTACGTTCGGGCCGCGGCGCAGCTGCACCGCCGCCCAGACCTTGCGGTCGGCCAGCAGGATGTAGGCGATGAAGACCAGAAGGCAAACCAGCAGCAGCAGGCTCTTGCCGAGGATGATCGCGATATCGAGGACGAGGTCCCAGTTCATGGCCGGTTACTCCGCCGCCTGCTGGTGCCGGCCCGAGGCCAGCGCCGAGCATTCCGCCATGACGGCGGAGGCACGCGCGATCGGGTTGGTCTGATAGAAGTCGCTGACCGCCGGAGCGAAGATCGCCTTCTCGGTATTGCCGCCGAGGCCCGCGAGCTGGCCGATCGCGGCCGCATCGTTGGCCGACAGGCGGTCGAGCGCCGCGAAATGCGGATGCGCCTCGTAGAGCGCCTTGCGCAGGGCCGACAGAGTGTCGAAGGGCAGCGTCTTGCCGAGATGGCCGGAAAGCGCCCGTAGGATCGCCCAGTCCTCGCGGGCATCGCCCGGCGGGAAGGTGGCGCGGTCCGCCATCTGCACCCGGCCTTCGGTGTTCACGTAGGTGCCGGACTTCTCGGTGTAGGCCGCCGCCGGCAGGATGACGTCGGCGCGGTGAGCGCCCCGGTCGCCATGCGTGCCCTGGTAGACGACGAAGGCGCCGTCCGCGACGTCGATCTCATCGGCGCCGAGCAGGAAGAGCACATCGAGCGCACCCGGCTTGACCATCGCAGCGGCATCGAGGCCGCCCTCGCCCGGCACGAAGCCGAGATCGAGCGCGCCGACGCGCGCGGCGGCGGTGTGGATCACGCCGAAGCCGTTCCAGCCCTCGGCGGTCGCGCCGAGCGCCTGCGCAGCCTTGGCGGCCAGCGAGAGCACGGCCTCACCGTCGGTGCGGGCGAGACCGCCCTGCCCGACCAGCACCATCGGCTTGCCGCCGGCGGCCGCAGCCGACTTGACGACATCGGCCAGGGTCTCCGGGCCGGCGCCGAGATAATCGTAGGCATAGGTCAGGTCGGCCTTCTCGCCGATGACGCTGATCTTGAAGTCGCCGCGCAGCCAGCGCTTGCGGATGCGTGCGTTCAGGATCGGCGCCTCGCGGCGCGGGTTCGAGCCGATGATCAGCAGCGAGGTCGCATCCTCGATGCCGGCGATGCCGGCGTTGAGGACGTAGGAGGCACGGCCGAACTTCGGATGCAGCCTGGTGCCGTCCTGGCGGGCGTCGAGATTGGCCGAGCCGAGCGAGGCGATCAGCGCCTTCAGCGCGAACATCTCCTCGACCGCGGCGAGATCGCCGGCGATGGCGCCGATCTTCTCAGGCGCGGCGGCCTTCACCCTGGCGGCGATGGCGGCGAACGCCTCGTTCCAGCTCGCCGGCCGCAGGCGGCCGTTCTCGCGGATATAGGGCCGGTCGAGACGCTGCGTGCGCAGTCCGTCGGCGACGTGGCGGGTCTTGTCGGAGATCCACTCCTCGTTCACCGCCTCGTTGAGGCGAGGCAGGACGCGCATGACTTCCTTGCCGCGCGAGTCGACGCGGATGGCCGAGCCAACGGCGTCCATCACGTCGATGCTCTCGGTCTTGGAGAGTTCCCAGGGGCGGGCCTTGTTCTGGTAGGGCTTCGAGGTGAGCGCCCCGACCGGGCAGAGATCGACGACGTTGCCCTGCAGCTCCGACGACATCGCGTGCTCGAGATAGGTCGTGATCTCCATGTCCTCGCCGCGACCGATCGCGCCGAGGTCGGAGGCGCCGGCGACCTCGGTGGTGAAGCGGACGCAGCGCGTGCACTGGATGCAGCGCGTCATCGAGGTCTTGACCAGCGGGCCGATATACTTGTCCTCGACCGCACGCTTGTTCTCGGCGTAGCGGGAGGTGTCCACGCCATAGGCCATCGCCTGGTCCTGCAGGTCGCACTCGCCGCCCTGGTCGCAGATCGGGCAATCCAGCGGGTGGTTGATGAGCAGGAACTCCATCACCCCTTCACGGGCCTTCTTGACCATCGGCGACTTGGTCAGGACGACCGGCGGCTCGCCGTTCGGGCCCGGGCGCAGGTCGCGCACGCCGATGGCGCAGGAGGCCTGCGGCTTCGGCGGGCCACCCTTCACCTCGACGAGGCACATGCGGCAGTTGCCGGCGATCGAGAGGCGCTCGTGGAAGCAGAAGCGCGGGACTTCGGCACCAGCCGCCTCACAGGCCTGAAGGACCGTGTACTCGGCGGGTACGTCGACCTCGACGCCGTCGATGAGGAGTTTCGTCATGGTCTCACTCCGCCGCCATCAGGCGCACAGGCTCGCTGTGCGGGTTGGCGGCATAGTCGTCGATGCGCTGCTCGATCTCGTGCCGGAAATGCGCGATCAGGCCCTGGATCGGCCAGGCCGCGGCATCGCCGAGCGCGCAGATGGTGTGGCCCTCGATCTGCTTGGTGACATCGAGAAGCATGTCGATCTCGCGCTTCTGGGCGCGGCCCTCGGCCATGCGCTCCATGACGCGCCACATCCAGCCCGTGCCCTCGCGGCAGGGCGTGCACTGGCCGCAGCTCTCATGCTTGTAGAAGTGGCTGATGCGGGCGATGGCGCGGACGATGTCGGTCGACTTGTCCATCACGATCACCGCCGCGGTGCCGAGGCCCGAGCGCAGCTTCGAGAGCGAGTCGAAGTCCATCGGCGTGTCGATGATCTGCTCGGCCGGGACCATGCGCACCGAGGAGCCGCCGGGAATGACGGCCTTGAGGTTGTCCCAGCCGCCGCGGATGCCGCCGCAGTGCTTGTCGATCAGCTCGCGGAAGGTCAGGCCCATCGCCTCTTCGACGTTGCAGGGCTTGTTCACATGCCCGGAGACGCAGAAGAGCTTGGTCCCGACATTGTTCGGGGTGCCAATCGAGGAGAACCAGGCGGCGCCGCGGCGCAGGATGGTCGGCGCAACGGCGATCGACTCGACGTTGTTCACCGTGGTCGGGCAGCCATAGAGGCCCATATTGGCCGGGAATGGCGGCTTCAGCCGCGGCATGCCCTTCTTGCCCTCGAGGCTCTCCAGCAGCGCCGTCTCTTCGCCGCAGATATAGGCGCCGGCACCGTGATGCACATAGAGATCAAAGGGATAGCCGTGGACGTTGTCCTTGCCGATGAGCCTGGCCTCATAGGCCTCGTCGACGGCGCGCTGCAGCGCCTCGCGCTCGCGGACATATTCGCCGCGGATGTAGATGTAGGCCGCATGCGCGCCCATGGCGAAGGAGGCGATCAGGCAGCCCTCGACCAGCGTATGCGGGTCGTTGCGCATGATCTCGCGGTCCTTGCAGGTGCCCGGCTCCGACTCGTCGGCATTGACGACGAGGTAATGCGGCCGCCCGTCGCTCTGCTTGGGCATGAACGACCATTTCAGCCCGGTCGGGAAGCCGGCGCCGCCGCGGCCGCGCAGGCCGGACTTCTTCATCTCGTCGATGATCCAGTCCCGGCCCTGCTCCAGGATGAACTTGGTACCGTCCCAATGGCCGCGCTGGATCGCCCCCTTCAGGGTGCGGTCGTGCAGGCCGTAGAGATTGGTGAAGATGCGATCGCGATCTGCGAGCATGTCCTAGTGCCTCACTCTGCCGGCTTGTCGCCAAGCTTCGCCTCGGGGCGCCACCCCGTCGCGAGCTTCTTCGACTGAGCAATCCAGTCGTCGCGCTCCGCCCTGCCCTTGAAGCCGGTCAGGCGCGCATCGACCCAGGCGAGCTCCGCCGGTGTCCATTTGGCGATCTGCTCGTAATGCCAGATCCCCATCTCGTTGAGCATCCTGGCCAGCTTCGGCCCGACGCCCCAGATCAGTTCGAGATCGTCGCCCTTGCCGCCGCGCGCAGCGGTCAGCAACTCGGGCTTGCTCTCGTCGACCGCGGGCTTCGCAGCCTCGGCCACATCCTTCTTCTCGACCTTGCCCTTGGCGGCCGGCGTATCGCTGGCGGCACTCGAAGGCTGGGTCGGCTCGGACGGCTTCGGGCGGGCTGCCGCGGCCGTCTCGCTGGCGGGCTTCGCCGCCACGGCTGCGGGCGTCGCATCGGCCTTCTTGGCATCGGCTTCGGCGACCTTCTTCGCTTCCGCCTCGGCGGCGGCCTTGGCGGCAGCGGCCTCTGCGGCGGCCTTGCGCTGCTCGGCGATGCGCTTCTGCCAATCCCCGGCGCCGATCATGGAGCCGTCATAAAGGGCTTCGTCGGTCAGCGTCTGCGGGCCGCCTTCCGGCTCGGAGCCGATGCGGCCGTTCTGCGGGCCGGGCTTGGTCGGACGGCCCTTGCGGAGGTCGTCGAGGAGCTGGCGGAAATTCGCCGGCGTCAGGTCCTCGTAATAGTCGACATTGATCTGCGCCATCGGGGCGTTGCAGCAGGCGCCGAGGCACTCGACCTCGAGCCAGGAGAGCTTGCCGTCGGCGGTGACGGTCGACTGCGGGCCGATGACCTCCTCGCAGACCTTCTTCAGCGCTTCCGCGCCGCGCAGGGCGCAAGGCGTCGTACCGCACAGCTGGACGAAATACTCGCCCACCGGCTGGAGGTTGAACATGGTGTAGAAGGTCGCGACCTCCATGACCCGCATCGGCGCCATGCCGAGGCGCCTGGCCACGGTCTCGATCACGGCGCGGGAAACCCAGCCCTCCTGCTCCTGCGCCTTCCACAGCAGCGGAATGACGGCAGATGCCTGGCGGCCTTCGGGATATTTCGCGATCTGCTGGTCGATCCAGTTCTCGTTCGCCGCGGTGAAGGCGAAGGAAGCGGGCTGGACCGGATCGGGCGCGAGACGACGGACGGACATATCAGTTCTCTCTCGACGTCATGCTCGGGCTTGCCCCGGGCATCAACGTCTTCGCAACATCAGCCACGTTCAGGACGTGGATGGCCGGCACAAGGCCGACCATGACGGAAACAGCGTTCACCGATCGACCTCCCCGAACACGATATCGAGGGAGCCGAGGATCGCGGAGACGTCGGCGAGCATGTGCTTGCGGCACATGAAATCCATGGCCTGGAGATGGGCGAAGCCCGGGGCCTTGATCTTGCAGCGATACGGCTTGTTGGTGCCGTCGGAGACCAGGTAGACGCCGAATTCGCCCTTCGGCGCCTCGACGGCGGCATAGACCTCGCCGGCCGGGACCTTGTAGCCTTCGGTGTAGAGCTTGAAATGGTGGATGAGCGCTTCCATCGAGCGCTTCATCTCGCCGCGCTTGGGTGGCACCATCTTGCCGTCGAGCGAGGAGACCGGGCCGCCGCCATCGGGGGCGAGCAGCTTGTCGCAGCACTGCTTCATGATGCGAACCGACTGGCGCATCTCTTCCATGCGGATGTGGTAGCGGTCGAAGCAGTCGCCGTTCTTGCCGACGGGAATGTCGAATTCCATCTCCTCGTAGCACTCGTAGGGCTGCGACTTGCGCAGATCCCACGGCGCGCCGGAGCCGCGCACCATCACGCCCGAGAAGCCCCATTTCCAGCAGGTCTCGAGATCGACCACGCCGATATCGACGTTGCGCTGCTTGAAGATGCGGTTGTCGCTGAGCAGGCCTTCGAGGTCGTCGCAGACCTTGAGGAAGGGGTCGCACCACTCGGCGATGTCATGGATCAGCGAGACCGGGATGTCCTGGTGCACGCCGCCGGGCCGGACATAGGCCGCATGCATGCGCGCGCCACAGGCCCGCTCGTAGAAGATCATTAGCTTCTCGCGCTCCTCGAAGCCCCAGAGCGGAGGCGTGAGCGCGCCGACGTCCATCGCCTGCGTGGTGACGTTCAGCAGATGCGAGAGGATGCGGCCGATCTCGGAATAGAGCACGCGGATGAGCTGGCCGCGGCGCGGCACGGTCACGCCGACGAGCCGCTCGACCGCGAGCGCATAGGCGTGTTCCTGGTTCATCGGCGCGACATAGTCGAGCCGGTCGAAATAGGGCACGGCCTGGAGATAGGTCTTCGCCTCGATCAGCTTCTCGGTGCCGCGATGCAGCAGGCCGATATGCGGGTCGACGCGCTCGACCACCTCGCCGTCGAGCTCCAGCACGAGGCGAAGCACGCCATGCGCCGCCGGATGCTGCGGGCCGAAGTTGATCGAGAAGTTGCGGATATTGTGCTCGGTCATTGCCGGCCTTCCTGCGCAGCGAGGAACTCTGCGACCACCTGCTCGCCCGTCTTGCGCCGCCGCTCGCCGGCGAAGGCATAGAGGTCGGGCTTTTCGTCGATGAAGATTTCCT
>NZ_JBIWYK010000003.1:0-25036 GCF_044752385.1 Allobosea sp. CER48
CGTTGGCCGGACTCTGCGTCGGCGGGCTCCTTGTCTATGGCGTGGCGGGCTGGCTTCTCGGTGCCTTCGGCGCTCTCCCCTTGCGCAAGCGGCGGGCTTGAGCCAGAAGCGCCGCTTCCCTCCTCCATCGTGACGACGGAGTGCCCCATGTCGGGTTTTCATCAGCGCGTATTCTCAGGCATGCAGCCGACCTCGACGCTGCATCTCGGCAACTATCTCGGCGCGCTGACCAACTGGGTAGCGATGCAGAAGACGCATGAGTGCATCTATTGCGTCGTCGACATGCATGCGATCACGATGTGGCAGGATCCTGCCGACCTGAAGCGGGCCATCCGCGAGGTCACCGCGGCCTATATCGCTGCCGGCGTCGACCCGCAGAAGAGCATCATCTTCAACCAGAGCCAGGTCTCGGGCCATGCCGAGCTTGCCTGGGTGTTCAATTGCGTCGCTCGCCTGGGCTGGCTCAACCGCATGACCCAGTTCAAGGAGAAGGCCGGCAAGGACCGCGAGAATGCCTCGGTGGGCCTGTATGCCTATCCGAACCTGATGGCGGCCGACATCCTGCTCTACAAGGCGACGCATGTGCCGGTCGGCGAGGATCAGAAGCAACATCTCGAGCTGACTCGCGACATCGCCCAGAAGTTCAACAACGACTTCGCGCCGCAGATCGCGGAGCTCGGCCTCGGCACCGGCGAGCTCGGATTCTTTCCGCAGCCGGAACCGATGATCCAAGGCCCGGCGCCGCGCGTGATGAGCCTGCGCGATGGCACCAAGAAGATGTCGAAGTCGGATGCCTCCGATTATTCGCGCATCAACCTGACGGACGATGCCGATGCGATCGCGCAGAAGATCCGCAAGGCGAAGACGGATCCCGAGGCGCTCCCCTCCGAGGAGAAGGGGCTGGAAGGGCGGCCGGAGGCCGAGAACCTCGTCGGCATCTATGCCGGCCTTTCCGGTGTCGCGAAAAGCGACGTGCTGAAGCAGTTCGGCGGCAGCCAGTTCTCGGGCTTCAAGGCGGCGCTGGTCGATCTGGCGGTCGAGAAGCTCGCGCCAATCGCCGGCGAGATGCGCCGCCTGCTGGCGGAGCCGAAGCATATCGACACGATTCTCGGCGATGGAGCGGCCCGTGCCGAAGCCATCGCCGCGCCGATCATGCGCGAGGTCAAGGACATCGTCGGCTTCGTGCGCCGCTGACGAGGGGCGCCGGGACAGGTGGGCTTGCGCCAGGGTGTCGGCGCAGGCCACCATGACCGTCCCTCAAGCGGCGGCAGGACAGTTTCATGGTCAAGAAGCGGCGGTCCTACGAGACCGGCCATCGGCCGAAGTTTCTTGCGGTGGTCGACGACAGCGAGGAGTGCGCCAAGGCGATTCGCTTCGCGGCACGTCGCTGCGCCCGCGTCGGCGCGGCGATCGTCCTGCTCGCCGTCGCTCCGCCGCCCGAGCACGAGACCTGGCTCGGCGTGGGTGACGTGATGCGGGCCGAGGCCGAGGCCGAAGCAGAGAAGCGGCTCGACGCTGCCGCCTCGGCCGTGCGCACGCTGGCTGGCCTCGAGCCCGAACGCATCGTCCGCGTCGGCGACAAGGCCGGGGAGCTGGTCAGGCTGATCGAGGAGGACGAGGACATCTCGCTTCTCGTGCTCGCCGCCGGTACCGGTCGCGAGGGGCCGGGTCCGCTTGTCAGTGCGCTGGCCGGCAAGTCCTCGGCGAGCTTCCCGATCCCCGTCGCCATCGTGCCCGGCCATCTGGAGGACGAGGAGATCGACGCGCTCGCCTGATGCGAGCGCGGCCTTCACGCTGGAATGATTCCGGCGACGCGCCTATATCGAGACCAGGAACGGCGACCTTGAACCGCCGGTACCGGAGGTATCCATGTTTATCCAGACCGAAGCGACGCCGAACCCGGCGACCTTGAAATTCCTGCCCGGGCGAATCGTCATGGGCAATGGCACGCTCGACCTGCGCGGCGCCGACGACGCTGCCCGCTCCCCGCTGGCGCAGCGCCTGTTCGGCGTCTCCGGCGTTTCCGGCGTGTTCCTCGGTTCCGACTTCATCACCGTGACCAAGTCGGACGGGGAATGGCCGCATCTTAAGCCGGCCATTCTCGGCGCGATCATGGAGCATTTCATGTCGGGCGCCCCGGTCCTGGCCGAGAACACCGCAGCGGATATCGAGGATGAAGGCGAGTTCTTCGCCCCGGAAGACGCCGAGACAGTGGACACGATCAAGGATCTGCTCGAAACCCGCATCCGCCCGGCCGTCGCCGGGGATGGCGGGGACATCACCTTCCGCGGCTACAAGGACGGCACGGTCTATCTGGTGATGAAGGGCGCCTGCTCGGGCTGCCCGTCCTCGACGGCGACCCTGAAGCACGGCATCCAGAATCTGCTCCGGCATTTCCTGCCGGAAGTACGCGAGGTCGAGGCGGTTTGAGCTTGCCGAGGAATAAGCACGTGACGGGCCTGGCTTTCGCGGAATGAAGATCTGATGCGCATTCTCGCGATCGACACGGCGCTCGGAGCGTGTTCGGCCTGCGTGTTGGAGGCTGGCGCGCCGGAGCCGCTGGCGCAGGAGCAGCTCGCCATGGACCGGGGTCATGCCGAGGCCCTGATGCCGCTGGTCGAGCGCGTCATGAGCGCGGTCGACGGCGGCTTTTCCTCGCTCGGCCGCGTTGCCGTGACGGTCGGCCCCGGCAGCTATACCGGGCTGCGGGTCGGCGTCAGTGCGGCCCGCGCCATTGCATTCGCGGCCGGCATCCCGGCCGTCGGCGTTACGACCGTGGCGGCCTGCGCCGCCCCGCTGATCGGCCGCGAAAGCGGCCGCGTCATCGCCGCAGCGCTCGACGCCAAGCACGGTCAGGTCTGGTTCCAGGCGCTGACCGCGGAAGGCAAGCCGCTCGTCTCGCTCCGGCAGGTCAGCTATCGCGACGCCGCCCGTGCCATCGGCGCCGGTCCCGTCAGCCTGGTCGGCTCCTCGGCGCTGGCCGTGGCCAACGAAGCCTGGGCCATCGGCCTCGATGCGGTGGTCGTCGATGACGCCAGGGCGCCGGACATCACCTGGGTCGGACGCCTCGGGCTGATCGCCGATCCCGAGACCGCCCCGCCTCGCCCTCTCTACCTGAAGGCGCCGGAGACAACGCCGCAGGACAAAGCGCGCCTGCCGCGTCGGTGAGTTCCTCCTCCAAATGGTGGTTGCCGCTGCGTCAATCCGTGCGAACAAGCGGCATGGATTGGCTACGCAAGCTCATGCACCCTGATTCGGCCCCGGCCCGCACGATGCGGCTCGATGGCGGCCACGCCCGGCAGGTTGCGATCCTGCATCATCAGGGCGGCTTCGCCCGTGGCTGGGAGCCGGCCGAATGCGCCGCCCTGATCGCCGATGCCGGTGTCGCGACCGATGGCGTCTTCGGTAGCGGGAGTCAGCTTGCGGGCTTCGTGATGTCGCGCAAGGCGGCCGACGAAGCGGAGATCCTGAGCATCGTCATCGCGCCGGCCCACCGGCGAGACGGCCTCGGCCGCGCGCTCCTCTCGGCTCATCTGGCCAGGCTCGCGGAAGCCGGCGTCGCACATGTCTTTCTCGAGGTCGAGGAAGGCAATCTCGCTGCGGAGCGGCTGTATCGGCATTTCGGTTTCCGCGAGGTCGGGCGCCGCAAGGGCTATTACCCCAAAGCCGATGGCAGTCGTGCGACGGCGATCGCCATGCGCCTCGATCTCGCGTGACATTGCCCTGCAATCGCGCCATTGACGCTGTTCCGACACGAAGAAGGCACCTGTTCTGCCGATGACCGGATCCGTCCGCGCATGAAAGATCTCCGCGTCGGGGCGCTCTGGCGTCTTGCACTGCTCGTGGGCGGTACGGCCGGGCTTGTCCTGATGCAGCTCGTGGTCATGCGCGTCGCTCCGAAATACCGCGGCGCCTTGCCCCTGCGCTTCCACCGCCTGACCTGCTGGTGCCTCGGCGTGCGCCGCCGCGTCAGGGGCACTCCGCCGCCGCCCGGAACCGGGGCCCTGATCGTTGCCAACCATGTCTCCTGGCTCGATATCGGGGTCATCGGGGCCGAGCGCGAGCTCGCCTTCGTCGCCAAAAGCGAGGTCGGCGAATGGCCGGTGGTCGGTTTCCTCGCCAATCTCCAGCGCACGGTCTACATCGACCGGCAGCGTCGCGGCGCGACCGCAGGCGTGGCCGCGACGATGGGTGCCCGTATTGCCGCGGGCGAGGAGGTCGTGCTCTTCGCCGAGGGGACGACGGGGGACGGCACGCGCATCCTGCCCTTCCGGTCGTCGCTGCTTGGCGCCGCCCACCAGGCGATGGGGGACGCGGCTGCGGACGTCACCGTCTATCCTCTGACCATCACCTATACCGGCTGGCAGGGCTTGCCCGGCGGGCGCATCGAGCGCTCCGCCCTCGCCTGGTACGGGGACACCGAACTCTGGCCGCATCTCAAGCTGATCCTGAACTGCGGGGCGATCGATGCCGAGCTGGCCTGGGGCGTGCCGATCGTGATGGGCCGTGCGATGTCCCGCAAGGAAGCGACCAGGCGGGTCGAAGAGTCGGTGCGGGCAGCGCGCAGCGAGGCCGTGACGGGCCGCCCGACGGCCTGAGCCGGGTTGGCGCGGGGCTTGCGTCCCGGGACGGGAGGTCCGGCCGTTCCCAACGCGCCCGATCCGCAGTAAAGGAAACGTTTTGGAGACCCGATCCGCGACGATGAAGAAAGTCCACATCAAGTCCTTCGGCTGCCAGATGAACGTCTATGACGGGCAGCGCATGGCCGACATCCTGAGCCATCAGGGCTATGAGGAGACGGCGACGCCGGAAGGCGCGGACCTGATTCTGCTCAACACCTGCCATATCCGCGACCGCGCGGTGCAGAAGGTCTATTCCGAACTCGGCAAGCTGCGCGACATCAAGAACGCCCAGAAGGCGGAGGGGCAGGAGACGAAGATCGTCGTCGCCGGCTGCGTCGCGCAGGCCGAAGGCGCCGAAATCCAGCACCGCCAGCCCGCGGTCGATCTCGTGGTCGGGCCGCAGGCCTATCATCGCCTGCCGGAATTGCTCGCCGAGGCGGCCAGGAAGCGCGTCGTCGATACCGACCTCCCGATCGAGGACAAGTTCGGCTTCCTGCCGGCGCCGAAGCCGCAGGTCATCCGCGCGCGCGGCGTGTCGGCCTTCGTCACGGTTCAGGAAGGCTGCGACAAGTTCTGCGCCTTCTGCGTCGTGCCCTATACGCGCGGCGCCGAGTTCTCGCGCCCGGTCGCCCAGGTCCTCGCCGAGGTCGAGCGGCTGGCCGAGGCCGGCGTGCGCGACGTCACCCTGATCGGGCAGAACGTCAACGCCTACCATGGCGAGGGGCCGGATGGCGCAGTCTGGGGCCTGGCGCGGCTGATGCGCCGCGTCGCGGAGGTGCCGGGCATCGCACGCATCCGCTACACCACCAGCCATCCGCGCGACATGGACGACGATCTCATCGCCGCCCACCGCGACCTGCCGCAGGCGATGCCCTTCCTGCACCTGCCGGTGCAGGCGGGCTCGGACCGCATGCTTGCCGCGATGAACCGCAAGCATACCGGCGACGAATATCGCCGCCTGATCGAACGCATCCGCAGCGCGCGTCCCGATATCGCGCTGTCGTCGGACTTCATTGTCGGCTTTCCCGGCGAGACCGATGCCGATTTCGAGGATACGATCCGACTGGTCGACGAAATCGGCTTCGCTTCCAGCTACTCGTTCAAGTATTCGCAGCGTCCCGGCACCCCGGCGGCCGAGCTCGACGCGCAGGTTCCGCGCGAGGTGATGGATGAGCGACTCTACCGCCTTCAGGAGCGCATCGAGCATCACCGCCAGGCCTTCAACGCCGCCATGGTCGGTCGAACTGTGGATGTCCTGCTGGAACGGGCCGGCCGCCACCCCGGCCAGCTTGCCGGAAAGTCACCCTATCTGCAGGCTGTCCAGATCGAGGGCGGGACGAATCAGATCGGCGATATCGTGCAGGTGACGATCGATCGGATCAGTACCAACTCGTTGTTCGGCCAGATGGTCGAGGCTGGGCAGACGGCTGGAAAGGACATGGCCGCTTGAGCGTGCTGCGGTTCGTGCCCATCTCCTTCTGGAACGGTTTCGCCTGTCATCAGGCTGAGATTGTTGCGTTCGGTTATGCTGCGAGACGACCCGGCCGGACGCTCCTGCCCGGCGGGAACGGGCGCAAGGGCCCGCTCTAGGGAGACGACGCATTTGGCACAGGCTGATTCGACGAACCGACCCGACAGGACCCCGCGGCGAGACCTGCCGCCCGCCCGCGCCGAAGGTGCTGCGCGTGACGGGCTGTCGGCGACCGAGGTCGTGCTGTCCTTCGAGGACAACCGCCTCGCCAGTCTCGTCTTCGGCCAGTACGACCAGAACCTCGCCCATCTCGAGCGGAGGCTCGGCGTCGTGGTCAATCCGAATGGCAATCACGTCACGGTGAAGGGGCCGCGCGAGACGGCGGAGCAGGCCGGGCGCGTCCTCAAGACGCTCTATGCCCGGGCCAAGGCAGGCGCTTCCGTGACCCTTGGAGAGGTCGATGGGGCCATCGAGGAGAGCAACACCCAGCGCTCGCTCTTCCCGGCGGCCGATGTCGGCAAAGCCTCCTTCGACGCCGTCGTCACCCGCAAGCGCGGTCCGGTCAGGGCGCGCAACGCGGCGCAGGACGCCTATCTGCGCCAGCTCAAGCGGCATGAGCTGGTGCTCGCCGAAGGTCCGGCCGGCACCGGCAAGACCTGGCTCGCGGTCGGGCATGCCGTCTCGCTGATCGAGCAGGGCGTGGTCGAGCGCATGATCCTTTCGCGCCCGGCAGTGGAGGCGGGCGAGCGGCTCGGCTTCCTGCCCGGCGACATGCGCGAGAAGGTCGACCCCTATCTCCGGCCGATCTACGACGCTCTCAACGACTTCATGGAGGCGCGCCATGTCGAGCGCGGCCTGCAGACCGGCATGATCGAGATCGCGCCGCTCGCCTTCATGCGCGGCCGCACGCTGAGCAACGCGGTGGTGCTGCTCGACGAGGCGCAGAACGCCACCTCGATGCAGATGAAGATGTTCCTCACCCGTCTGGGCGAGGGCTCGCGCATGATCATCACCGGCGATCCCTCCCAGATCGACCTGCCGCCGGGACAGCGTTCCGGCCTGGTCGAGGCGGTGAAGCTGCTCAAGGATGTCGACGGCGTCGGCTATGCGCGTTTCGAGGAGGGCGATGTCGTCCGGCATGAACTGGTGCGACGCATCGTCATGGCTTATGAGACGGCGTCGCGCCGAGAGCGCGAGGAGCGGGAGGAGCGTTTGCGCAATCCCGAATTGCCCGGCGATTCGCATCGCGAGGGCGACAGTGAAGGACTGAAGCGGATGTTGGCGCGGGAGCGACCGCGATGAACGATCGACCTCCGGGGCGGCGCTCTGCGCCGCGACCCGAGAAGGCACCCCTCGATCTCGATCTGAGGGCACAATCACGACGCTGGCAGGCGCTCGGCAATCTCGCCGGCCTGCGGGCGCTGATCGACGAAGCACTTGCCGCCGGCCTCGATGTGGCGCCGCGCAAGCCCATGGCTGGCGCCGAACTCAGCATGCTGCTGACCGACGACAGGCGGATCCGCATCGTCAACCGCGACTGGCGCGGCTTCGACAAGGCGACGAACGTGCTGTCATTCCCGGCGGCGCCGCCGGAGCGCATCGCCGGCAGCCCGTTGCTCGGCGATATCGTCATCGCGTTCGAGACCGTCGAACGCGAGGCTCGGGCCGAAAGCAAGGACATCGCCGACCACCTGCGCCACCTGGTCATCCATGGCCTGCTGCATCTTCTCGGCGAGGACCATGAGACCGAGGCCGAAGCGCGCCGCATGGAGGCGCTAGAGGTCGAGGCGCTCGCCAGCCTCGGCATTGCCGATCCCTATGCCGACGGAGAGCTCATCGCCCCGCCGGTTCCTTCTTCCGTACAGCCCCCGCAGCCATGAGCGACGACAGTCGACAATCCCAAATCGAAACCAATGGCCGTGGCTTCGGCCATTGGCTCAGCCAGTTCCTGGAGCGCCTGGGCCTGCGTGCCGGCGGCACCGCACGCGAGGAGATCGTAGAGGCCCTGGCGGAGGAGAACGGCGAGCTCGCCGACATATCCGCACAGGAACGGGCGATGCTCAGCAACGTGCTGAGCCTGCGCGAGCGGCGTGTCAGCGACGTCATGATCCCGCGCGCCGACATCGTCGCCGTGCCGGCGGATGCGACGCTCGACGAGCTCCTTGCGCATTTTCGGACGGCCGGCCATTCGCGCCTGCCCGTCTTCGACGACACGCTCGACGATCCCCGCGGCATGGTCCACATCCGCGACTTCCTCGAGTACATCGCCGAGAAGGCGCGGCCCGCCGGAGAGACCCCGCCGGAAGAGGGAGGCAAGCTGGCCATCCCGCACGATCTCGCGGCTGTCGACCTGTCGACGCCGCTCTCGGCGACGGCATTGCTGCGGCCTGTGCTTTACGTGCCGCCATCGATGCCGGCCGTCGACCTGCTGGTCCGCATGCAGGCGACGCGCACCCACATCGCGCTGGTCATCGACGAGTATGGCGGTACCGACGGGCTCGTCTCGATCGAGGACCTGATCGAGATCGTCGTCGGCGACATCGAGGACGAGCATGATCTCGAGGAAACGCCGATCGCGCCGGCTGGCGAGAACAGTTTCACGGCCGATGCCCGCGCGACGCTCGAGGAGCTCAAGGCAGCGACCGGTGTCGACCTCTCCCGGAACGAGGTGGCCGATGACATCGACACGCTCGGCGGGCTGATCGTGACCTTGGCCGGCCGCGTTCCGGCGCAGGGCGAGATCGTCGAGGGCCCCGAGGGGCTAAGCTTCGAGATACTCGAATCCGACCAGCGCCGCGTGAAGCGGCTGACGATCCATCGACGCGATCAGACCGCCACCGAAGAAACGGCGATGGAACCGGGTTGATGCGCCTGTCGGCTCTCGCGGAATCCGTCATCCTGTCCTGGGGATGGCGGAAGCGGTTCATCGCCCTTCTCGCGGGGGCCAGCGGCGCCCTCGCCTTGCCGCCGCTCGATCTCTGGCCAGTCATCATCGTTCCGATGACGGTCGCGATCTGGCTCCTCGATGGAGCGGTCGGCACCGGCATGGCGGCCCGGTTCCGGTCGGGTTTCGCCGCCGGCTGGTGGTGGGGCTTCGGCTTCTTTCTTGCCGGGCTGTGGTGGCTCGGCGCTGCCTTCCTTGTCGAGGCGGACAAGTTCGCATGGGCGATGCCGCTCGGGGTTGTCGCCCTGCCGGCCTTTCTTGCGTTTTTTCCGGCCCTCGCGTTCGGCTGCGCCCGGCTGTTCTGGCCTGCAGGGGCCCAGCGCATCCTCGTGTTTGCCGTTGCCCTGGCTGCGAGCGAATGGCTGCGCGGCCATGTCCTGACGGGGTTCCCGTGGAACGTCTATGGCATGATGCTGGCCGGCGAGATCCGTTTCGCCCAGTTCGCCTCGCTTGCGGGCCTGTACGGTCTGACCTTGCTCGCTGTCGCGATCGGCGCGGCGCCCGCCGTCATCGGCACGGCCAAGACATCCGCCGGGCGCTGGGCGGCCCCGTCGATCGCGCTGGTGGGCCTGGCGGCACTGTTCGGCTACGGCGTCTGGCGCCTCCCTCCCGGCCCGTCGCCCGTCGTGGCCGGGGTCAAGCTCAGGCTGATGCAGCCGAACCTGCCACAGGATGCCAAGTTCAACGGGCGCAACGGCGAGGCCATCCTCAACCAATACCTCGCCCTGAGCGATCGGGCGACCAGCCCGACGACGCCGGGCCTGCAGAACGTCACGCATCTGATCTGGCCGGAATCCGCCTTTCCCTTCCTGCTCGGCCGGACGCCCGGAGCACTCTCGCGCATCGCTGCCGTGCTCCCGCCCGACGTAACCCTGATCACCGGTGCGGCCCGGGCCGGTGAAATGCTGCCGGGCGAGGGCCGGCCCCCGATCTACAATGCCATCCAGGTCGTGAACGACGAAGGCGTCATCGTCGCCAGCTACGACAAGGTGCACCTCGTGCCCTTCGGCGAGTATCTGCCTCCTTTCCTGGATACGCTGATCCGCCGCGTCGGCCTCTCGGAATTCGTTGCGATTCCCGGAGGTTTCACAGCGGGATCGAGCCGCGTCCCACTGGCGGTCAAGGGGTTGCCGACGGCCGCGCCGCTGATCTGCTACGAGGCCGTCTTCCCCGGCGAGGTCGCACCCCGCGGCCCGCGCGCGGGCTATTTCCTGAACCTCACCAATGACGGCTGGTTCGGCCAGACCAGCGGCCCCTACCAGCATTTCGCCCAGGCCCGCCTGCGCAGCATCGAGGAAGGCCTGCCGCTGGTGCGCGTCGCCAATACCGGCATCTCGGCAGTCGTCGATGCCTATGGCCGCACGGTCGCGAGCCTGCCGCTGGGGGTTGAAGGCGTGCTGGACGCGTCGCTCCCGCGCAGTGGTCCCGAGACGCTCTACGGGCGCGTCGGCGATGCTCTGCTTGCGGGCATGATGCTCATATTTTTAGCGATTTCTTGCCTGCGTCGGCGCTGATCATCCCATTTGGGACAAATTTTGTGGTAATGAGTGGACCGTTCTAGGAGCCTATAATACACACGGTGCCGCGCCGACCAGGATGGCGCTCCTGGTCATGACAACTGACGTAGAGCAGGATACTCATGATCAAGAAGGTCCCCAACCCGATCGACAAGCATGTCGGGAGCCGCGTCCGTATGCGCCGGATGCTTGCTGGTATCAGCCAGGAAAAGCTCGGTGACGCGCTGGGGCTGACGTTCCAGCAGGTGCAGAAATACGAGAAGGGCTCGAACCGCATCAGCGCGAGCCGCCTGCAGCAGATCGCCAAGATGCTGGATGTGCCGGTGTCGTTCTTTTTTGACGGCGCGCCGAGCGGGGATGTTCCGGCGGGGGGCTTCGCCGACTCCGCGGCGACCACCTACATTTCCGATTTTCTGGCGACCAGCGAGGGCGTGCAGCTTACCAAGGCGTTCACCCGCATCAAAAGCGGCCGCGTCCGCCGCCGGATTATCGATCTGGTCGAGGCGCTTGCGGAGGAAGATGGCGAAAGAGCGCCGGTTTAAGTCTTTTTCGTTCGGTTTGACGAACGAGCTTCCCGATAAACGAATTTATCGCTTGACGGCGAACGCGTCCGCTGTAAAGACGTAGCGCTTGCCGGGCTGGTGCGATGCGCCGGCCTTTTCCATGTGCTGATTCAGGGATCCCGCGACCGTGTCACGCCAGAATTATCTGTTCACCAGCGAGTCCGTCTCCGAGGGACATCCCGACAAGGTCTGCGACCGTATCTCCGACGAAATCGTCGATCTGTTCTTCAAGGAAGCAACCAAGGCCGGTTACGAGCCATCCAAGGTGCGTGTCGCTGCCGAGACGCTGGCGACGACCAATCGCGTCGTCATCGCCGGCGAGGTCCGCACTCATCTCGACGAGAAGCAGATCAAGTCGAAGGTGAAGTCGGCCGCCCGCAAGGCGATCCGCAACATCGGCTACGAGCAGGACGGCTTCCACTGGAAGAAGTGCAAGATCGATGTCCTGCTGCACCCGCAGTCGGCCGACATCGCCCAGGGCGTGGACGAGTCCGGCAACAAGGATGTCGGCGCCGGCGACCAGGGCATCATGTTCGGCTATGCCAGCCGTGAGACGCCCGAACTGCTCCCCGCCCCGATCTACTATGCCCACAAGATCCTCGAGACGCTGACGCTCGCCCGCAAGAAGGGCGAGGGCGACGCCGCCAAGCTCGGCCCCGACGCCAAGAGCCAGGTCACCGTGAAGTACGAGAACGGCAAGCCGGTCGGCGTGACGCAGATCGTGCTCTCGACCCAGCATCTCGACGAGAAGCTGAGCTCCGAGGATGTCCGCAAGATCGTCGAGCCCTATATCCGTGAGGCTCTGCCCGAAGGCTGGATCTCCAAGGACACCGTCTGGCACATCAACCCGACCGGCAAGTTCGTGATCGGTGGCCCGGATGGCGACGCCGGCCTGACCGGGCGCAAGATCATCGTCGACACCTATGGCGGCGCGGCTCCGCACGGTGGCGGTGCCTTCTCGGGCAAGGACCCGACCAAGGTCGACCGTTCGGCCGCCTATGCGGCGCGCTACCTCGCCAAGAACGTCGTCGCGGCCAAGCTCGCCGACCGCGCCACGATCCAGCTCTCCTACGCCATCGGCGTGGCCAAGCCGCTTTCGATCTATGTCGACCTGCATGGCACCGGCAAGGTCGACGAGGCCAAGCTGGAGGACGTGCTCGGCAAGATTGTCGATCTCTCGCCCAACGGCATCCGCACCCATCTCGGCCTGAACAAGCCGATCTACGCCAAGACGGCCGCTTACGGCCATTTCGGCCGCAAGGCGGGCCGGGACGGCTCCTTCTCCTGGGAGAAGACCGATCTCGTGGACGCGCTGAAGAAGGCCGTCGCCTGAGCGACCCGGGATACGAGCAATGATGGAACCGGGGCGCGAGCCCCGGTTTTTTGTTGGGGCTGTGGCATGCCGAGGCTTGATGTCGGCGCCGCGAACAGCCAAGGCGAGGCCATGAGCGAGCACGACAACGACCGCGCCTTCTACGGCCGCCGCAAGGGCAAGGCGCTGCGCGACGGCCAGAGCAACCTGATCGAGCACACGTTGCCGCGGCTGCGGCTGCCGGAAGGCGAGATCGTAGATCTCAAGGCGCTCTTCCCGCAGCCGGTCGAAGCCGTCCGGCTCGAAATCGGTTTCGGCGGCGGCGAGCACCTGCTGATGCGCATGCGCGAAAGCCCACAGATCGGCTTCATCGGCGTCGAACCCTTCATCAACGGCATGGCCAAGTTCCTGGCCGTGGCCGAGCGCGAGGGGCTGACGAATATTCGCGTCTGGGACGACGATGCCGCTCTGCTGCTGCCGCGCCTGGCGGCCGGCAGCCTCGATGCCATCGACCTGCTCTACCCGGATCCCTGGCCGAAGCGCCGCCAGCGCAAACGCCGCTTCGTCTCGGAGCATACGCTGGCGCTGTTCGCCCGCGCGCTTCGCCCGGGCGGGCGCTTCCGCTTCGCCAGCGATATCGACGACTATATCGGCTGGACGTTGTCGCGCCTGCTGGCCTCGGCCGATTTCGACTGGGGGGACGAGCGTCCGGACGACTGGCGCACGCCGTATCCCGGCTGGATCCGTACCCGATACGAGGCCAAGGCCGTCAGGGAAGGCCGCATCTCCAGCTATCTTACGGCTTGGCGTCGCGCATCCTGAGGAACCCGAGCACGCGCTGCGCCGTGCTTTGCGCCAGATCGCGGAAGCGTTCGCGGGCGCGATCGAGCGCGGCTTGCGACTTTCCCTGATCCTTGCGCAGCGAAATCAGTGAAGCCGTCGTTTCCCACGACCAGCCCAGGCCGCGTGCGACGATCAGTATGGCTTCGCGATCGCTGCCGAGCAGCGCCTGCTCGCTCGCCGGCAGGCTGAGCTGCGCCAGCACCGCGATGGCGCAGATGCTGTGCTCGGTGGCACCCTCGCGGGCGAAGCTGCGCAGCTTCGCCTCGTCGAGCTGCCCGGCGTCGTTCAATTCCCGGATCTGGACGAGGGCGGCACCGATCGCGCCGAGCTCGCTCGGCATCCGGCCGCTGGCCGCGATCGCATCCGCGCCCCGTTCGACGGCGCCGTCGAGCTCGCCTGCCAGGGCGGGCTCGAGGCTTTCGCTCAGGCGGCGGCGGGCGGAATTCTTGGCAGCCGCCATGAGCTGGCCCACCAGCTCCGCCGGAATATCGCTGCGCAGGCCGAGCGTGGCCTGCAACGCATCGTCCTGGGCGGCCCGCATCACGAGGACGCCCATGCCATGGCGCGAGAACCGTGCGCTCTGATTGGCCGCGACCGCGTGGGTGACGACGCGTCCGCCGCGCAGGATCAGGAAGTCGGTGACCGGTTCGCCGAGATCGGGCCTCTCGGTGATAGCGAGCATATGATCGCGGCCCTTCGCGGCCGATACGGCGACAAGGTCCTGGTCGCTCAGGCGGGGCGAACGCACCAGGACCGGGCGCGCCACGGCGATCTCGTCGAGCGCGAGCTGGCGCACGATGCCGACCGGAGCATTGGGCACCGGTGCGATCCGCTCGGAAAGCTCGATGCGGGCGCGCAGCTCGATTGCCCGGGAGAGGCGTCCGATGACGGCGTCGAAGACGCCGACCTGCTCCTCGCGCATATCCCCGGCGGTAGCGAGGAAAAGGTCGGTCAGGCGCGAAAGCATGTCGGCGCGCTCGTCGCTGGAACCGCGCGCCATCGTCGTTTCGAGATCCCGCAGCAGCGTTGCGACCGCACTCATACCCTGTCCTCGGACCTGTCCCGGCTGCGAGAGTGCCAGCCAAGGATGACCATCGGGTTAGCGCAATTGCAGCAGAACTTGCATATCCACGCGATGCGGACTAAATAGCGGCGCAACAGCTCTGGTATCGGTTAACGCCGATGATCAAGAGCGGGCCGGCCGGCCCGCTCTTTTTTATTGGCCGCAACCCGCCGGAGGCAGACGGGACGGTCCGGCCATGAACGAACCCAGCGATCCGAAAGCAGTATCCGATCAGGAAGCGCGCCTCGTCGTCGAGAGCGGCGTCGCTGCGCGCGTCGCCACGATCATCGAGCCGGCGATCGCCGATCTCGGCTACCGGCTGGTGCGCGTGCGCGTGACGGCGCAGAACGGATGCACCCTGCAGATCATGGCCGAGCGGCCGGACGGCTCGATGACCGTCGAGGGCTGCGAAGAGATCAGCCAGGCGATCTCGCCGGTGCTCGACGTCGATGATCCCATCCAGGCGGCGTATCATCTCGAGATCTCGTCGCCGGGCATCGACCGCCCGCTGGTGCGGGCGAGCGATTTCGAGCGCTGGGCCGGCCATCTGACCAAGATCGACACGAGCGAGCCGGTTGCCGGCCGCAAGCGCTTTCGCGGCATCCTGCGCGGCGCTGCCGGCCAGGACGCGCTGCTGACGCGGGACGACGCCAAGAGCGAGGAAGAGCGCGATGTCGCCATTCCGATGCGGCTGATCGCCGAAGCGCGCCTTGTCCTCACGGATGCGCTCGTCACGGAATCGCTGCGACGCGGCAAGTCCGGCCTGCCGCCGGAAATGCCCGCCGCCGATGAGGTCGCAGGCCCGAAGAAGGGCCGAGGGAAATCGCTGGGACCGCGCCCGGGCACGAAAGCCCGTGGACCGGCTCCGCACGAAGACAATAACGAAGAGGAGTGAGCGTCATGGTCGTCAGCGCCAACAGGCTCGAACTGCTGCAGATCGCCGACGCGGTCGCCCGTGAGAAGTCGATCGATCGCCAGATCGTCGTCGATGCCATGCAGGACGCCATCGCCAAGGCCGCCCGCTCGCGCTACGGCGTGGAGACCGACGTCCATGCCGAGATCAACACCAAGACCGGTGAGCTGCGCCTGGCGCGCCACCTGCAGGTCGTGGAGCACGTCGAGAACCCCGCGGTCGAGATCACCGTCGAGGAAGCCAAGCGCCACAACCCGGCCGCCCAGGTCGGCGACGTCATCGCCGATCCGCTGCCGCCCTTCGATTTCGGCCGCATTGCCGCCCAGTCGGCGAAGCAAGTCATCGTCCAGAAGGTGCGCGAGGCCGAGCGCGACCGCCAGTATGACGAGTACAAGGATCGCATCGGCGAGATCGTCAACGGCGCGGTCAAGCGCGTCGAATACGGCAACGTCTTCGTCGATCTGGGCCGTGGCGAAGCCATCATCCGCCGCGACGAGATGATTCCGCGCGAGACCTTCAAGGTCGGCGATCGCGCCCGCGCCTATGTCTACGACGTCCGCCGCGAGCCCCGCGGCCCGCAGATCTTCCTGTCCCGCACCCATCCGCAGTTCATGGCCAAGCTCTTCGGCCAGGAAGTGCCGGAAATCTACGACGGCATCGTCGAGGTGAAGGCCGTGGCCCGTGATCCGGGCTCGCGCGCCAAGATCGCCGTGATCAGCCGCGATTCCTCGATCGACCCGGTCGGCGCCTGCGTCGGTATGCGTGGTTCGCGCGTCCAGGCCGTCGTCGGCGAATTGCAGGGCGAGAAGATCGACATCATCCCGTGGTCGCCGGACGTTGCGACCTTCGTCGTCAACGCGCTGCAGCCTGCCGAGGTCGCCAAGGTCGTGCTCGACGAGGAAGCGGACAAGATCGAGGTGGTGGTCCCGGACGAGCAGCTCTCGCTCGCGATCGGCCGTCGCGGCCAGAATGTACGCCTCGCCTCGCAGCTCACCGGCTGGGATATCGACATCCTGACCGAGCAGGAGGAGTCGGAGCGCCGTCAGAAGGAGTTCCTGCAGCGCACCGAGATCTTCATGAACGCGCTGAACGTCGATGAGACGGTCGGCCAGCTGCTGGCCTCCGAGGGCTTCCGCAATGTCGAGGAGCTCGCCTATGTCGACCTCGCCGAGCTCGCCTCGATCGAAGGCTTCGACGAGGACACCGCCGGCGAGATCCAGAGCCGAGCTCAGGAGCACCTTGCCGCCGTCGAGGCGGAGCTGGACGAGAAGCGCCGCGCACTCGGTGTCGAGGACGCCTTGCGCGAGGTCGAGGGCATCACCACTTCCATGATGGTCGCGCTCGGCGAGAACGACGTGAAGACCGTCGAAGACCTGGCTGGCTGCGCGACTGACGATCTGGTCGGCTGGACCGAGCGCAAGGATGGCGAATCGACCCGGCACGCAGGCTATCTCGACGGTTTCGATCTCTCGCGTCAGGATGCCGAGGCCATCATCATGGCAGCGCGTATCCACGCTGGCTGGGTCGAGGCGCCCGTCGCCGAGCCTGAAGCGGAAGCCGACGAGGCGGCCGAGGCCTGAGCGGAGCTCTCGCGGTGAAGGCGGCGGCGCAGAAGGAAGGCTCTGAGCGTAGCTGCGTCGTCACGCGCGCCGTGAAGGCGCCCGACGACCTGATCCGCTTCGTAGCAGGGCCGGACGGCGTGCTCGTGCCGGATCTGCGGCGCAAGTTGCCCGGGCGCGGAGTCTGGGCCAGTCTCAGCCGCAGGACGGTGGCTGAGGCGATCAAGCGCAAGGCCTTCGAGCGTTCGCTCAAGGCGAAGGTCGCGGTTCCGGCGGATTTGCCGGATATGGTCGACGCGCTGATGTATCGCGACGCGCTGCAGGCGCTGGCGATGGCCAACAAGGCCGGTCTCGTCACCGCCGGCTTCGCCAAGGTCGAGGCGCAGATCGAATCCGGTCGTTGCCTCGCGGTCATCGCTGCCAGCGATGGGGCCGAGGACGGCAAGCGCAAGATCGGCCAGGCCGCACGCCGTTGGGCGGCGGCTCGCGAGGCCGAGGGGCTCAAGCCCCGTGAACTGCCTGTCGTCGCGATTTTCGCGGCGGCGGATTTGGAATTGGCGTTGGGGCGCGCACATGTGATACATGCCGCGCTTGCTCCGGGACCAGCGGCTGAGGGTGTCCTCTCGCGCTGGCGTCGGCTCGTCCGGTATCGGACGGACGATACCGCCGCATCCGACCCGAACGATATTGAAGACACGACCGAACCGGCAGGACCGAACGCGGAATGACCGATACCAAAAACCCGGGCGACAAGACTCTGACCGTCAACTCGCCCAAGACCCTGTCGCTGAAGCGGCCTGTCGAGCAGAGCACTGTTCGCCAGAGCTTCTCGCATGGGCGTTCGAAGCAGGTCGTCGTCGAGGTCAAGCGCCGCGCCGCCGGCCATGATGTCAAGGAACCGGTCGCGCCGCGGGCCCCGCAGGCTCCTGCGCCGCAGGCGGCTCCGCCGCGGCCTGCCGCTCCGGCCCCGCAGGCGCCTCAGCGCCCGGCCGGCGGCATGCTTCTGCGCACCCTCTCCGACGAGGAGAAGGACGCCCGCCAGCGCGCGCTCGCCGAAGCGCGCAGCACCGAGGCCGAGGCGCGCCGCATCGCCGAGGAGGAGGCCCGCCAGCGCGCCGCCGTTGCCGAGCGCGAGCGTCAGGAGCGCGAAGCCGCCGCTGCCCGTCAGCGTCAGGAAGAGGATCGCCGCCGTCAGGAGGACGAGCAGAAGCGCCGCGCCGAGAGCGTCGTGCGCCAGCGCGAAGAGCATGCGCCCCGCCCGGCCGCTCCCCCGGCTGCGCCGCGCGAGCCCGCCCCCCAGGCTGCCGCGCCGGCACCGCAGCCGACCCAGTATTACGGCCGCCCGGCTCCGTCCGGCCCGCGCGAGTTCACCTCGCGCCCGCCGATGCGCGACACCGGCGCTCGTCCGCCGCGTCTGGACTCGCGCCCGCCGCGTTCCGACTCGCCGCGTCCGCCGCGCCTGGATTCGTCCGCGCCTGCGGAGCCGGCCGTTGCACGCCCGGCCCGTCAAGCTCCCTCGAGCGGTGCCCCGCGCAATCGTTCGGATGACGTCGACGTCAAGGCGGCGTTCCGTCGTCCCGGCCTCGCCGGGGCAGGCCGCGGTCCCGCTCCGGCGGCCCCCAAGACGCCGAAGACCAGCAACGACAAGCCGCGCGGCCGCCTCACGCTGGCCACCGCCACCGGCGGCGATGACGAGCGGACACGGTCGGTCGCCTCCTTCCGTCGCCGTGTGCAGCGCATGACCGGCCATCGCGCTTCGGATGTGCAGAAAGAGCGCGTGATGCGCGAGGTGATCATCCCCGAGACGATCACCATCCAGGAACTCGCGAACCGCATGACGGAGCGCGGCGTCGACGTCATCCGCCTGCTGATGAAGCAGGGCGCGATGCACAAGATCACCGATGTGATCGATGCCGACACCGCCCAGCTCATCGCCGAGGAAATGGGTCACACCGTCAAGCGTGTTGCCGAGTCCGACGTCGAGGAAGGCCTGTTCGATACGCCGGACACCGACGAGACCCTGGCGTCCCGCCCGGCGGTCGTGACCATCATGGGCCATGTCGACCACGGCAAGACCTCGCTGCTCGACGCGATCCGCAAGACCAAGGTCGTGACCGGCGAAGCCGGCGGCATCACCCAGCATATCGGCGCCTATCAGGTGACGACGCCGCTCGGCAGCCAGGTGACCTTCATCGACACGCCCGGCCACGCCGCCTTCACGGCGATGCGCGCCCGCGGCGCCAAGGTGACGGACGTCGTCGTGTTGGTCGTCGCGGCCGATGACGGCGTCATGCCGCAGACGGCCGAGGCGATCCATCACGCCAAGGCGGCCGGCGTTCCGCTGATCGTCGCGATCAACAAGGTCGACAAGGCCGACGCCAACCCGGATCGGGTGCGCGCCGAGCTGCTGCAGTACGAGATCCAGGTCGAGTCGCTGGGCGGCGAGACGCTCGAGGTCGAGGTTTCCGCGAAGACCGGCCACAATCTCGACAAGCTGCTGGAAGCGATCGCGCTGCAGGCCGAGGTTCTCGATCTCAAGGCCAATCCCGATCGTGCCGCCGAAGGCACGGTCATCGAGGCCAAGCTCGATCGTGGCCGTGGCCCGGTCGCGACCGTGCTCGTCCAGCGCGGCACGCTGCGCACCGGTGACATCGTCGTGGCTGGTGCCGAATGGGGCCGCGTCCGCGCTCTCATCGCCGATACCGGCGCGCAGGTGAAGGAGGCTCCGCCCTCCATGCCCGTCGAGGTGCTCGGCTTCAACGGCACGCCCGAGGCCGGCGACCGCGTCGCGGTTGTCGAGTCGGAAGCACGTGCCCGCGAGATCACCGAGTATCGCGAGCGTCAGCGCCGCGACCGTCAGGCTGCGCGTGGCGCGGCCTCGGGCGCTGGCCGTTCGCTCGCCGAGATGATGCGCGAGCTCAAGGAAGGCGCCGGCCGCAAGGAGTTCCCGCTCGTCGTCAAGGGCGACGTGCAGGGTTCCGTCGAGGCCATCGTCGGCGCGCTCGAGAAGGTCGGCAACGACGAGGTTCGCGCCCGCGTGCTCTCGTCGGGCGTCGGTGCCATCACCGAGTCGGACGTCACCCTCGCCCAGGCTTCGGGCGCGGTCGTGGTCGGCTTCAACGTGCGCGCCCACAAGGAAGCGCGCGAGGCGGCCGACCGGGCCGGCGTCGAGATCCGCTACTACAACATCATCTACAACCTCATGGATGACGTTAAGGATGCGATGTCGGGCCTCCTGGCGCCGACCCTGCGCGAGACCATGCTGGGCAACGCGACGATCCTCGAGATCTTCAACGTCTCGAAGGTCGGCAAGATCGCCGGCTGCCGCGTCACCGACGGCACCATCGAGCGCGGCGCGAATGTCCGCCTGATCCGCGACAACGTCGTGGTTCACGAGGGCAAGCTCGGCCAGCTCAAGCGCTTCAAGGACGATGCCAAGGAAGTCGTGGCCGGCCAGGAATGCGGCATGGCCTTCGAGAGCTACCAGGACATGCGCGTCGGCGACGTGATCGAGTGCTATCGCGTCGAGGAGATCAAGCGCAGCCTGTGAGACCGGGGCAGCCTGCACGGGCTTGACCCGGACAGGCCATCCCTGTTTATCCGCGCTTTCATCGATGGCCGGGCCTCGTGCCCGGCCAATGACGTTAACCCGTCATCCGGTCCGATCCCGGAGAACGAGAACCATGGCCAAACCTGCGAAACCTTCCGGTCCGTCCCAACGGCAGCTGCGCGTCGGCGAGCTGATCCGCCACGCCATCGCCGACATGCTCGCGCGCGGGGACATTCACGACGATGTGCTGGCGAAGCATGTCGTCACCGTGCCCGAGGTGCGCCTATCGCCCGATCTCAAGCTCGCGACGGCCTACATCATGCCGCTTGGCGGGCAGGACGTGAAGCCGGTGCTCAAGGCACTGGAGGCCAACAAGCGCTATATCCGCGGCGAGATCGCCCATCGGGTGAATCTCAAATACGCGCCGGACATCCGCTTCCGTGCCGATGAGAGCTTCGCGGAAGCGGAGCGCATCGACGCACTGCTCGACACCGAGGCCGTGCGCCGCGATACCCAGGTCCAGCGCCTGAAGATCGACCAAGACCAAGAAGACGACGACCGTGACCATGACCACTGAGAGCAATCCCGAAGCCGCCCGCAGCGCGGAGGGCGCCGCTCCGGCGCCGCGCCCGAAGAAGCGTGACGTCCATGGCTGGGTCGTGCTGGACAAGCCGGTCGGCATGACGTCGACCCACGCCGTCGCCGTGGTGAAGCGCGCCTTCTCGGCCCGCAAGGCCGGCCATGCCGGCACGCTCGATCCGCTGGCGTCCGGCCTGCTGCCGATCGCGCTCGGCGAGGCGACCAAGACCGTCCCCTTCGTGATGGACGGCCGCAAGGCCTATCAGTTCACCGTCGCCTGGGGCACGCAGACCAACACGGACGACACCGAGGGCAGCGTCATCGCGACCTCCGACAAACGCCCGGACGAGGCTGCCATCGCGGCCCTGCTGCCGCGCTTCACCGGCACGATCCTGCAGACCCCGCCCAAGTTCTCGGCGATCAAGATCGCCGGCGAGCGGGCCTACGACCTTGCCCGCGACGGCGAGGAGGTCGAACTCGAGGCCAGGCCGGTCGAGATCGACGCGCTGTCGATCGTCAGCCATGACGGCGCGACCACGACCTTCGAGGCGGAATGCGGCAAGGGCACCTATGTCCGCGCCATCGCGCGCGATCTCGGCCTCGCGCTGGGCTGCCTCGGCCATGTCGCGCATCTGCGGCGGACCCGCGTCGGGCCCTTCGCGGTGACCGAGGCCGCCAGCGTCGAGACGTTGCGGGAGAGCCCGGAAAGCGCCTTGGCCGCCCTGCAGCCGGTCAAGGCGGCGCTGACGCTGATCCCGGAGATCGTGATCCACCGTGATGCCGCAGCCCGCCTCAAGCGCGGCCAGAGCGCCCTGCTGCGCGGCGCCGGAGCACCGATCGAGCTGGAAGCCGCCTATGCTACCTGCGGCGGCACGCTGGTCTCGACCGGCTCGGTGCAGAACGGCGAGTTCGTCCCGCACCGGGTCTTCAATCTTTGAAACCATAGCGCGTCATACTCGGGCTTGACCCGAGCATCTCGTCCGCGAGAAGGCACCCGCTCTTTCTTGTCTGGAGATTCTCGGGTCAAGCCCGAGAATGACGCCCCTGGCGCGGCTCAAGCCGCCCGCTTCAGCCCGTCCCGCGCCCAGATCGTACCAAGCGCCGCGACCAGCCGGTCGATATCGGCGTCGGTATGGAAGGGCGAGGGGGTGATCCGCAGCCGCTCCGTGCCGCGGGGCACGGTCGGGTAGTTGATCGGCTGGACATAGATGTCGAAGCGCGCCAGCAACTCGTCGCTGATCGCCTTGCAGGCTTTCGCCTCGCCGACCATCACCGGCACGATATGGCTGGGGTTGGGCAGGTGCGGGATGCCGGCGGCGTCGAGCTTGCCGCGCAGCACGGCGACGCGGTCCTGCTGGCGCTCCCGCTCGACGGAGCTTTCCTTGAGATGCCGGATCGCCGCAATCGCGCCGGCTGCCACGGCAGGCGGCAGCGAGCTCGAGAAGATGAAGCCGGAGGCGAAGCTGCGGATGAAGTCGCAGAGGGCAGCCGAGCCGGTGATGTAGCCGCCGATCACGCCGAAGGATTTCGCCAGCGTCCCCTGGATCAGGGTGACCCGGTCGGTGAGGCCATCGCGCTCGGAAATGCCGCCGCCACGCGCGCCATAGAGCCCGACGGCATGGACCTCATCGAGATAGGTCATCGCGCCGTACTCATCGGCGATGTCGCAGAACTCCCGGACCGGTGCGATGTCGCCATCCATCGAATAGACCGACTCGAAGGCGATCAGCTTCGGCCTGTTGGGATCGAGCGCCGCCAGCTTGCGGCGCAGGTCGACGGGGTCGTTGTGGGCGAAGATGTGCTTCTCGGCGCGCGAGTGCCGGATGCCCTCGATCATCGAGGCGTGGTTGAGCGCGTCCGTCAGGACGATGCAGCCGGGAAGCATGGCGGCGAGCGTCGAGAGCGACGCCCAGTTCGACATGTAGCCGGAGTTGAACAGCAGCGCCGCTTCCTTGCCGTGCAGGTCGGCGAGCTCGCGCTCCAGCAGGACGTGGTAGTGGTTGGTGCCGCCGATATTGCGCGTGCCGCCGGCTCCGGCGCCGCTGCCATCGAGCGCTTCATGCATCGCGGCGAGAACCTTCGGGTGCTGGCCCATGCCGAGATAGTCGTTCGAGCACCAGACGGTAACCTCGCGCGGGCCGCCCTCGCCATGATAGGTCGCGAGGGGAAACCGGCCGGCCTGGCGTTCCAGATCAGCGAAGACGCGATAGCGGCCTTCGCTGCGCAATCCGTCCAGTTCCCGGCGGAAGAAGTTCTCAAAATCCATGGCGAGCCTCCTGCGGCGCGCCTCTCCTAGGCCTTTCTGGCCTTCTTCGGAATGGTGCGCGGTGTCGCGGCTGGAATTGTTCTACTTTGCGCGCCCGGCGAGTTCCAGAATCGTTTCGAGCAGCACCTTGATCGCGATGCCGGCATCGGCCTCGGTCATGTTTTCCAGCGGCGAGTGGCTGATGCCCTTTTCGTTGCGCACAAACAGCATGGCGGCCGGAGCGATCGCAGCCATCACCATGGCGTCGTGTCCGGCGCCCGAGGGCAGCCGGCGTCCGGCGATGTTGCTGCCGGCCCGCGCGATGCCGGCGGCGAAGGCGTCCTGCAGCCGCGGATCCATCGGCACGGCCTCGGCCTTGGCGTAGGGCACGATTTCCAGGCCAACGCCGCGACGCGCGGCGATCTCGGCGAAGCGGCTGCGGATCGCGGCCTCCATGGCTGCGAGCGTCGCGTTCTTCGGCGCGCGATAATCGATGGTGAACTCGGCCGCACCGGGAACGACATTGGTCGCGCCGGGATTGGGCCGGAGCACGCCGACGGTGCCGACGGCGAGCTCATGGCCGGCGGCGATCTGCTCCAGCGCCAGCGCCATCTCGGCGGCGGCCGTCAATGCGTCCTTGCGCAGTGCCATCGGCACGGTGCCGGCATGGCCCGCCTCGCCGGTGACACGCACGCGGGCCCGGCTCTGGGCGTTGATGGCCGTGACGATGCCGACCGGTTCGTTCTCGGCCTCCAGCACCGGGCCCTGCTCGATATGGACTTCGAGATAGGCCTGGATGGAGCCCGGCTTGCGGGCGAGCGCGGCGATGCCTTCGGGGTTGCCGCCGAAGGCGACGAGAGCCTCGCCGAGCTTTATGCCGTCGCTGTCGCGCGCCTCCAGCCATGACGCATCATAGGCGCCGGCCAATGCCTCCGAGGTCGAGAGATGCGTGGGAAAGCGGACATTCTCCTCGTCGCCGAAGGCGACGACTTCGAGCGGAAACGGCAGGCTGATCCCGGCATCGCGCAGGGCCTGCGCCGCGAGGATGCCGGCGACGACGCCGAGATTGCCGTCGAAGCGCCCGCCATCCTTCACCGTGTCGATATGCGAGCCGATCACGACCGCCGGCGCGCCGGGCACCGTGCCCTCGCGTCGACCCTGCACCGAGCCGGCGGCATCGATGAAGGCGGAGAGCCCCGCCACCTCCATCGCGCCCTTGACCCACTCCGCCGCCTGCCGGTGCGCCGGCGAGAGATAGAGCCGGGTCAGCTTGCCGAGTTCGTCGCTGAAGCGGTTGAGGCCAGCAAGCGCGGCAAAGGCGCGGGCACCGAGGACGGCGGCGGAAGGAAGCATCTGCGTCATGTCGCGACGTTAGTGCAGGATGCGAAAAACTGGGAACCGGTTTTTCGCAAAGCGCCTGTTCTAGCTCTGCGTCGCGCCGGCGTTGCAGCGCTGCATCATGCGCGACGCCGCCGTGACCCCTGCAAGCGAGAAGGTGTAGGTCGTGACGTTGCCGCGGGCGGAGCGGGCTTCCAGTGTCATGCTGCTGCCGCCGCGCATGGCCGCGAGCAGGGCCGGCTCGCGCTCGAGCCGCTCCAGCCAGGCATTGTTGCCTTCGGTCAGCATGCGGAAGCTGTCGTCGCCGATCGTCACCGTGACGACCGAGTTCTTGGCGAAGTCATAGCCGGTCTGGAAGCTCGATTCGGTATCGCTGCGGCTATCGCCCGTCTGAACGAAGAAGAACACCTCGCCATGGCGGAGGCCTGAAGGTTCCTCTGTCGATGGCTTGCTGATGATGAAGCAACGCTGCGTATCACCCTGGTCGTAGGTGGCAGCGCTCCAGTCGCTGAACTGG
>NZ_JBIWYK010000004.1:0-21889 GCF_044752385.1 Allobosea sp. CER48
GTCCCTCATATGCGTCGATTTCAGCCGCTGGCATTCGGCCGGCAGCGCGCGACGCGCTGCGGTCAACCCCTGCCGGCCGCGACCGCGCAGCCGAACTCGGCCGCCGATGAGACGAACCAGGCCCAGAAGCTGCCTGCCATGCTGCGCGGGGCCATGACCTCGAACACCGCTCCATCCTCCCCTTCGGCCAACCGCCAGAGCTGTACGCCGACATAGGCGATACTGGTCGAGGCGGCATCGCCCACGGCGAAAACCGCGGGGTGGAGGTCCAGCATGACGCCCTTCGCCAGCACGTCGCGCGCATGCGGACCCGACAGCCTGAGCGCGACGCGCGCGTCGCTCTGGTCGCTGACGGCGGCGTGAGACGCGAGTGCACCGAGCTGCGCCGGGAAACGCTCGCGTGAGGCGGCACGCAGCAACCACTGATCCGGACCGGCCCAGATGACATCGTGGGCTGCGGCCCGCACGATCCGCGGCGCCGATGGCAGCGCGAGGCCAAGTTGCGTCTCGAAGGTCCGCGACAGGGCCGTCGTACCATCCGGTTTCGCGATCACGCTTGCCAGACCGAAGCCGTCCAGCAAGGTGGCGACGACACCGGTCTCGCCCGCCGCGCCGAAGGAACCCGGCTGTGCGATGCCACTCCAGCCGCCGCGCATGTCCCATGAGATCGCGGTCTCAGCCATGGAGATGTGCTCCTTCGGGGTCGACGAAGACAGGCGAGCAGATTTCGACGACGATGTCGCCATTGCGGACGGGATCGTAGGCGCGCACGCGCTCGCCGATGCGGCCGGCGCCGCCGCGGATTAGGCCAAGGCCCATCCAATGCTTCAGATGCGGGGAATAGGCGACGGACGTCATGTAACCTTCGTCGTTCTCCATCGTCGTCGCCTTGCCGATGCCGATGAAATGTGCGCCGGCGCGCAGGCGTTGCGCGGGGTCAATCGGCCTGAACCCGACGAACGACGGCCGATCCGTCTCGACGAGCGCCTGTCGGCCGGCCATCAGGCGGCCGACGAAATCCTTCTTGGTCGACATCATCTTGCCAAGGCCGAGATCGCGCGCCGTGGTCTGGCCATTGAGCTCGTTGCCGGCGACATGGCCCTTCTCGATGCGCATCACGCCGAGCGCCTCGGTACCGTAGGGCGTGATGCCGAAGGGCTCGCCCGCCCGCATCAGGGCCCGCACCATCGCATCGCCGTAATCAGCGGGAACGGCCAGCTCGTAGGCCAGTTCGCCCGAGAAGGAGATGCGGAAGAGACGCGCCGGGATACCTCCGCCCACGCTTACGGCCCGTGCCGCCAGGTAAGGGAAGGCTTCATTCGAGATGTCATGCGAGGGATCGACGACGCCGCGCAACGTCTCGCGCGCCTTCGGGCCGGCGATCGAGACCTGCGCCCACTGCTCGGAAACCGAAACCATCCGCACGTCGAGCTCCGGCCAGAGCACCTGGTGGCAGAATTCCAGGTGCTGCATCACCTTGCCGGCATTGGCGGTGGTGGTGGTCATCAGGAAGTGCTGCTCGCCGAGGCGTGAGGTCGTGCCGTCATCCATGACGAATCCGTCCTCCCGCAGCATCAGGCCGTAGCGCGCCTTGCCGACGGGGAGGGCCTTCCAGCCGTTGATATAGACCCGCTCCAGGAACTCGGCCGCATCGGCGCCCTGGATGTCGATCTTGCCGAGCGTCGAGACATCGCAGATGCCGACGCTGGAACGGACCGCCAGGACTTCGCGATTGACCGTCGTCAGCCAGTCGTTCTCACCGGGCTTCGGATAGTATTGCGCCCGCAGCCATTGGCCCGCTTCGATGAAGACGGCGCCTTGCTCGCGCGACCAGTCATGGGTCGGCGCGAGGCGGGTCGGTCTGAAATCCTTGCCGCGGTGATGGCCGGCGAGCGCGCCGATCGCCACCGGCGTATAGGGCGGCCTGAAGGTCGTGGTTCCCGTCTGCGGGATCGTCTTGCCCGTCTGCTCGGCCATGATGGCGAGGCCGGAGAGGTTCGAGGTCTTGCCCTGGTCCGTCGCCATGCCGAGCGTGGTGTAGCGCTTGAGATGCTCGACCGGCCGAAAGCCCTCGCGCTCCGCAAGCTCGACATCCTTGTCGGTGACGTCGTTCTGGTAGTCGACGAAGGCCTTGCCCTTCGCTCCCTTCACCCGCCAGACCGGCGTCAGTGCGGTGGTCTCGGGGTCGGTCACGGGCACGGGCTCCGCGGCGACAGCTGTCAGGCCGGCTTCGGCAACGGCCTCGCGGCCAAGCCGCGCGCCATCTTCCAGCGCCTGAGCCAGGGTGAAGCGCCCGGCCGCGCTTCCTGCCACCGCAAGCCCCGCCGGCAAGGTGCCGGGAACGAAGCATTGCAGAGCCTCGTCCCAGGCCGGCTTGCCGTTCTGGTGCGAGGTCAGATGCAGGGTCGGATTCCAGCCATTGGAGAGCGCCAGCAGGTCGCATGCGACATTCGTCGTCGCGCCGGAGGCGTCGCGGATCGTGACGCCGTCGAGCTGGCGGCCCCCACGCGCGCCCTCGACCACGCCACCTGCGAACAACCGTGCGCCAAGCTGCTCGGCGAGAGCCTTGCGCGCCGGGTCGGTGCCCGAGCGGGTATCGACGATCGCCGCGACCTTGCCGCCGGCAGCGGCGATGTCTCGCGCCGTCGCCCAGCCATCGTCGCCGGCGGTGAACAGCACCGTCTCGCGTGCCGGCAAAACGCCGAAGCGATTGACGTATGTTCGCGCCGCTCCGGCGAGCATGACGCCGGGCGTATCGTTGCCGGGGAAGACGATCGGCCGCTCCAGCGCGCCCGCAGCAAGGATCGCGCGCTTGGCATAGATGCGCCAGCCCCGCTGGCGCGGCTGATGGGCAGCCGGCTCGGGCAGGTGGTCGCCCACGCGCTCGACCGCCCCGTAGATGCCGTGGTCATAGAGCCCGAACACGGTCGTCCGCGGCATGATCCGCACCTCGGGCATGCTTTCGAGCTCGGCCAGCGTCGCGGCCAGCCACTCGGCCGCCGGCTTGCCGTCGATTTCGCGCCTCTCGGCGAGCAGGCGCCCGCCCAGGCGGAAATCCTCGTCGCACAGGATCACGCGGGCGCCGCTGCGCCCGGCCGCCAGCGCCGCCGCGAGGCCCGCGGGGCCGCCGCCGATCACCACCGTGTCGCAGAAGGCGAAAGCCTTCTCGTAATGGTCGGGATCTTCCGTGCCGGCCGCCCGGCCGAGGCCCGCCGCCCGGCGGATCAGCGGCTCGTAGAGCTTTTCCCAGAACGCCGCCGGCCACATGAAGGTCTTGTAGTAGAAGCCAGCGACGAGAGCCGGCGAGAGCAGCCCGTTGATCGAGAGGAGGTCGAAGGCGAGCGAGGGCCAGCGGTTCTGGCTGGCGGCGTCGAGCCCGTCGAACAGCTCTATGACGGTCGCGCGGGTGTTCGGCTCACGGCGGGCACCAGAACGCAATTCGACGAGCGCGTTCGGCTCCTCCGGGCCGGCGGAGAGGACGCCGCGCGGACGATGATATTTGAAAGAGCGGCCGACGAGGCGCACGCCATTGGCCAGCAGCGCGGAGGCCAGCGTGTCGCCGGCAAAGCCGCGATAGGACTTGCCGTCGAAGCGGAACTCCAGCGCCTGGCTGCGGTCGACCAGGCCGCCGGACGCGAGGCGGAAAGGCTGTCCGTTCATGCCTCGGCTCCCGGCTTGCGCAGCTTGGCAGCCTCGACCGAGCTGATCGCATGGCTGCGCGTGTCGCGCGTCACGACCAGCCAGGCGTGGCAGCCGGCGCCGTGATACCAGAGCTCGCGATGCGCGCCGGCCGGGTTGTCGCGCAGATAGACATAGTCGGTCATCGCGGCTTCCGTCGCGGCGATGCCGTTGGGCCGCCGCGGGTCGGCCGCGCCGAGATAGGTGAATTCCTGGGCGTCGCGCGCGCCGCAATGGGGGCAGTCAATGCGCATGGGATGGTCCTCGGCAGCGCGCTGTCAGTGCAGGTTGGGCTGGGCGCCGGCGCCCTTCTCGTCGATCAGGCGCCCCGTGGCGAAGCGATCGAGCCGATAGGCTGCCGCGACCGGATGGGGTTGGCCCGTCGCGATCAGATGGGCGAAACAGAAGCCGGAGGCCGGCGTCGCCTTGAAGCCGCCATAGCACCAGCCGGAATTGAGAAAGAGCCCGTCGACGGGCGTGAAATCGATGATCGGCGATCCGTCCATCGACATGTCCATGACGCCGCCCCAGTGGCGCAGCATCCGCACGCGGCCCAGCCCCGGCCAGAGCGCCATCGCCGATTCCATCACGTCCTCGACCACGGGCAGGTTGCCGCGCTGGGCGTAGGAGTTGTAGCCGTCGATGTCGCCGCCGAAGACGAGGCCGCCCTTGTCCGACTGGCTGATGTAGAAATGCCCGGCGCCGAAGGTGACGACCGTGTCGATCACCGGCTTGAGGCCCTCCGACACGAAGGCCTGCAGCACATGGCTTTCGATCGGGAGCCGCAGTCCGGCCATCGCCGCCACCCGCGACGAGTTGCCGGCCACCGCCATCGCGATCTTCCTGGCGCGGATTGGTCCGCGCGAGGTCTCGACGCCGACGGCACGCCCGCCGGACATCGTGATGCCGGTCACCTCGCAGTTCTGGATCATGTCGACGCCGCGGCTGTCGGCGGCGCGGGCATAGCCCCAGGCGACGGCGTCGTGCCGGGCGGATCCGCCGCGGCGCTGCAGCAGGCCGCCGTGGATCGGGAAGCGGGCATTGTCGTGGTCGAGATAGGGCAGCAGCGCCCGGACCTGTTCGCGGCCGAGCAGCTCGGAATCGACCCCGGCGAGCCGCATCGCATTGCCGCGCCGGGCAAAGGCGTCCCGCTGCGCGTCGGAGTGGTAGAGGTTGATCACGCCGCGCTGGCTGACCATGGCGTTGTAGTTCAGGTCTTCCTCGAGCCCTTCCCAGAGCTTCATCGAGAGCTCGTAGAAGGGCGTGTTGCCGGGCAGCAGGTAGTTCGACCGAATAATCGTGGTGTTGCGCCCGACATTGCCGGAGCCGAGATAGCCCTTCTCCAGCACCGCGACATTGGTGATGTTGTGCCGGCTGGCGAGGTAATGAGCCGTAGCAAGGCCATGCCCGCCGCCGCCGATGATGATGACGTCATACTCCGCCTTCGGCGCCGGGTCGCGCCAGGCGGGCGTCCAGCCCTTGTGCCCGTGAAGGGCTTGAGCGAGCAACGAGAAGACTGAATAGCGCATCGAAGGATCCGGACGGGCTTGTCTTCCCGAGATTGACCGACATAGGCTCTGCGACATGCTCGACAGCGACATGCGATTGCCTGCCAGCGACGATAGCGCGCCCACTCATGTCGGGTTCCTGCTGATCCCGGATTTTGCGCTGCTGCCCTATGCCTCGGCGATCGAGCCCTTGCGCGCGGCCAACCGGCTTTCCGGCCGCGCGCTGTATCGCTGGAGCCATGTTTCGATCGACGGAGCGCCCGCCTCGGCCTCGAACGGCGTCGCCATCGCCGCCGATGCGAGCGTCGGCGCCGATCTGCGCCTCGACTATCTGTTCGTCTGTGCGGGCGGCAATCCGGCTCTGTTCCAGCATCAGCCTACTTTTGCCTGGTTGCGCCAGCTCGCACGACGAGGGGTGCGGATCGGTGGTGTCTCCGGCGGCCCGTATCTGCTGGCCCGCGCGAACGTCCTGGGCGGCTACCGCTTCACGCTCCACTGGGAGCATGCGCCAGCGTTTCTGGAGGAGTATCCGGACCTCGACCTGCGCCGCTCGCTCTACGAGATCGACCGCGACCGCCTGACCTGCAGCGGCGGCACGGCCCCGCTCGACATGCTTCATGCCGTGATCGCGCGCGAGCATGGCAGCGAGCTCGCGCTGGCCGTCAGCGAGTGGTTCCTGCAGACCCATGTCCGGGAGGGCGCCGGCCCGCAGCGCATGCCGCTGCGCGAGCGGCTGGGCATCGCGCACGCGCCGCTGCTGCGGGTGATCGGCCGCATGGAGCAGACCATCGAGCATCCCGAGACCCGCGAAGACCTGGCCCGGCTCGCCAACGTTTCGCTGCGCCAGCTCGAGCGCCTGTTCCGTCAGCATCTCGGGCGGTCGCTTGGCGAGCACTACATGATACTGCGCCTCGATCGGGCGCGCGATCTGCTGCGGCAGACCAGCCTTTCGGTCCTGGAAGTTTCGCTGGCTTGCGGCTTCGCCAGCGCCAGCCATTTCTCCCGCAGCTACAATGGGCGTTTCGGTTATTCCCCAAGGTCCGAGCGCCTGACGCAACACCCGATCACTCGGCGCTAAACGTCAAGAACGCGTCGCATGGGGTCAATTCCGCCGGTCGATCCGCCTGAAGTCTAGGGCTTCAAATATAAAGACAGGGGATTGCGACCGATGAACAAGCTCTCCGCTCTCGCGCTGGCACTCGCCGCCACGCTCACTGCCCTGCCGGCTCTCGCGCAGGACACCTTGGCCAAGATCAAGGAGAAGGGCGTCCTCACCGTCGGCGTCAAGAACGACTACAAGCCCTGGGGCTTCCTCGATCCGTCAGGCAAGATCGTCGGCCTCGAGATCGATCTCGCGCAGGAGGTTGCCGACAAGATCGGCGTCAAGCTCGAGATGGTTCCGGTGATTGCCGCCAACCGCATCGAGTTCCTGCGCCAGGGCCGCATCGACCTGATGATCGCGACCCTGGGCGACACCGCGGAGCGGCGCAAGCAGATCGGCATGATCGAGCCGAACTATTATGCGGGCGCCACCAACGTTCTCGCGCCGAAAAGCGCCGGCCTGAAGAAATGGGAGGATCTGAAGGGCCGCAAGGTCTGCGCCGTCCAGGGCGCGTACTATAACCGTCGCGTCTCGCAGATGTATTCGCCGGAGCTGGTGGTGTTCCCATCCGTGCCGGACGCGTTGAACGCGCTGCAGGGCAACAACTGCGTCGCCTTCCTCTTCGACGATACGCTCATCGTTTCGACGCTCTCGGGCGGCGATCCGAAATGGACGAATTACGAGATGCCGCTCAATTCGGAAGACCCGCAGCTCTGGGCCGTGGCCGTGCGGCTCGACGATCTCGACGGGGCCTTCGGCAAGCTGCTGAAGGACATGTCGGTGGAATGGCACAAGAGCGGCAAGCTCCTGGCGCTCGAGAGCAAGTGGGGCATCAAGCAGAGCCCCTACCTGATCGAGACGAACAAGAAGCTGAAGGGTTCGTAGGCACCGACGCCTAGCACGCGGCTTCCACCCGTCATTCCGGACGCATGAAGCGAGGCCCGGAATCCATCGTCGCGCAGCGGTGCCCGTCGATGGATTCCGGCCCTGCGGCGCTGGTTCGCCTCCGGCCGGAATGAGGCCGGAACCAACGGAAGACACGATGATCGCAGCCTTCTTCGAGCGCCTGAACGACACGCAGGGGCTGAATTTCTCGATCTTCTACGATGCCTTCGACCGTTCGCGCTTCCTGACGGGGTTGTGGACGACGACCTACATCTGCATCGTTTCGATCCTGGCTTCGCTTGCGATCGGGCTCCTCGGCGTGTGGATCGCGGGCAGCAGCTCGCGGCTCGGCCGCCTTCTCGTGCGGATCTACGTCCAGTTCTTCCGCAACACGCCGCCGCTCGTGCAGCTCTCGTTCTTCTACTTCGCCGTGGGCGGGCTGCTGCCGACGGTGTCGGACGGCTTCGGCGGGCAATCTCCGCTGGTCAGCGGCACGGGCTGGGCGATCATTGCCTTCTCGCTCTTCGCCGGGGCCTTCAATGTCGAGATATTCCGAGCCGGCATCGAGGCGGTGCCCGAGACGATGGTCGAGGCGGCTGAATCGCTCGGCTACACGCGATTCCAGCTCTGGCGCCAGATCGTGCTGCCTCTCGCCTTCCGCATCTGCCTGCCGGCGCTGAACAACAACCTCGTCAACCTCGTGAAGACCACCACGCTCGCCTATGCGATCGGCGTGCCGGAGCTGCTCTATGCGGCGTCGCAGATCTGGTCGGAGATGTTCAACGTCCGCGAGATGATGAACGTCCTGCTCGTCGTCTACGTCCTGCTCGTCGGGGTGCTGGTCTGGGTCATGCACCGCTGGGAGAAGGCCATGCGCATTCCGGGCTACATGCCATGAGCGGCGGTGCCACCGACCTGCCGGTCCTGAAGCCGTTTCGCGCGGTGCAGATCGCGCCGAGCGGGCTTGCCGCGCCCGTGCTGTTGAGCGCCGGCCTCGTCGCCGGCGTCGCGATCGTCTTTGCGGCATCGCTCGCGGTGGCGCAGGCGTCCGGGCCGGCCGCGCGCGACGGCGCCGTGACGATCCTGTGGCGCTGGGCGCCACTGATCTTCCAGGGCTTCCTGTTCAATCTTCTGATCAGCTTCCTGTCGATGGCGCTCGGGACGGCGGTCGGCCTGCTCTTCGGCATCGGCCAGGTCTCGCCGTCGGCGGCTCTCAGGAAGCCCGCCTGGGCCGCGACGCAGTTCTTCAGGAATGCGCCCTGGCTCGTGCTGCTGTTCTACGCGATGTTCCTGCTGCCCTTCGAACTGCGGGTCGGGTCGGTCACCATCGCGTTTCCGGCCTGGATCAAGGCGATCATCGGGCTGGCGCTTCCGGTCGCGGCGAACGTCTCCGAGATCGTGCGCGGCGGCATTCGCTCGATCCCGTCGGGTCAATGGGAATCGGCGGAATCCCTCGCCTTCACCCGCCGCCAGACGATGTGGATGATCATCCTGCCGCAGGCCTTCAAGCGGATGATCCCGCCCTGGATGAACCTCTATGCCATCCTGACCATGGCGACGACGCTGATCTCGGTGGTCGGCATCCAGGACGGGCTGACGGTGACGCGCGCGGCCCTTGTCGCCGAGAGCCGGCCGGAGCTGATGCTGCCGATGTACCTCCTGCTCCTGCTGATGTTCTTCGCCTACTGCTATCCGATCGCGCGCCTCACCATGGCGCTCGAGCGCCGCTTCAACGTGAAGGGATGACCATGGTCGCCAAGCATGAACTCGGCGAGCCTGTCGTCGTCGTCGAAGGCGTCGAGAAGGCGTTCGGCGCCTTCCCGGTCCTGAAGGACGTCAGCCTCACCATCCGCCGCGGCGAGACCGTGTGCATCATCGGCCCGTCCGGCTCCGGCAAGTCGACGCTGCTGCGCTGCATCAACGCGCTGGTGCCGATCAGCAAGGGCTCGATCACCGTCGCAGGGCGGCAGGTCAACGATCCCGCGCTCGATAAGCTCGCGCTGCGCCGGGACGTCGGCATCGTCTTCCAGCAATACAACCTGTTCCCGCACAAGACGGCGCTGCAGAACGTGATGATGGCGCCGATCCACGTCCTCAAGCAGGACAGGGCCGATGTCGGCGAGCGCGCGAGGCGGCTTCTCGCCAAGGTCGGCTTGTCGCACAAGCTCGACGCCTATCCCGGCGAGCTCTCGGGCGGGCAGCAGCAGCGCGTCGCGATTGCCCGCTCGCTGGCGATGAATCCGAAGGTGATGCTGTTCGACGAGGTCACAGCGGCACTCGACCCCGAGACCAAGAAGGAGGTGCTCGTCGCCATCCGCGATCTCGCCGCCGAAGGCATGACCTGCATTCTCGTAACCCATGAGATGGGCTTCGCCCGCGAGGTGGCCGATCGCGTCTATTTCACCGACGGCGGCGTGATCGTCGAGCATGCGCCGCCGGCCGAGTTCTTCGGCGCGCCGCGCGAGGCTCGCACCCGCGCCTTCCTCGATCAGGTGCTCTGACGCGACATGTCGCGTCCCGGCCGGCCGATGTCGCAAATCGGCCGGCCAATGCGCTCCGCCAGCCCAAGAATGGCTGCCGTCATTCGAGAGCGAAGCCCATGAACATTCCCGCCTCAGATCCGAAATCCGTCACCGGCAAGCCGCTGACGATCGACGAGAAGGTCGATGTGCTGGTCATCGGCGCAGGCGCGGCCGGTCTCGAGGCGGCGATCGGGGCTGCGGCGCGCGGATTCGGCGTCCTGCTGGTTGACGAAAACCCCGTGCCCTTCAAGACGATGGGCGACGACGTCCCTCTGCATTTCGGGCAGGGCATGGCCGCCAACGCCCGTAACCGCAACGCGATGATGGAGGCGTTCGTCGCCTCGGAGCCGCGGATCGAGGAGGCCTTCGAGGCAGGAATCGACGTTCGGCTCGGCACCGCCTGTTGGGGGCTTTTCGCCAACGGCTCCGCGCTGGGCTGGATGCCTGGCCTGGTCGCGGGTGTGGCCGACGACGAGCGCAGCTTCCTGGTCGAGGCAAAGCACGTGATTCTCGCCTGCGGCAGGCGCGACATGGGGCTTGGCTTTCCGGGGTGGGAGAAGCCGGGCGTCATAGGTGCCACCGCGGCGCTCAGTCTCGCGACGCGATACGGCGCCCTCGGCCCGCGCCGGCTCGTTGTTCTGGGCTCGGGTACGGAGGCGCTGACGACGGCTCTGGCCCTGCGCGGGAACGGGGCCGAGATCGCGGCGATCGTCGAGCACGCGCCCGAAGCCGTGGGCGATGCGGCCTTGCTGGCGCGCCTGCGCGACGGCGGCGCCGAGATTCTCACGGGCCATGTCGTGCGCGAGGCTGCCGGACGCGAGGCCGTCGAGGCGGCCCTGGTCGCCAGGCTCGAGGAAACGGGCCGGCCGGCACCCGACGAGCGGAGAATCGCCTGCGACGGTATCGTGCTCGCGGTCGGCACCACGCCCGTCATCGACCTCATCGATGCGGCTGGTTGCAAGGTCGGATTCCAGCCCGAGCGTGGCGGTTATGCGCCGATCCTCGACGCCAGCCAGCGCACCAGCATCCCCAATGTCTATGCGGTCGGTGACTGCGCCGGGATCTGGGCCGCGAAGACGCGCGGCCGCGGGATCGCCGAGGCGGAGGCTGCACGGGCCGTTGCCGCGCTCGGGGCCGCTGCGCCAACGGATGATCGCATCGAGCTGCCGCCGCCGCCGGAATGCGATATCTCCGCCTATCGACTGGCCTGGGTCCGTGCCAGCGTCGTCGAGGCGCGCGCCGAATTTCATGTCTGCCAGTGCGAGGAGGTGACGGCGCGCGAGATCCTCGAAATCCGCCCGCCGCGCTATCTCGACTGGCAGAACGAACGTCGCAACGACCGCTCCCTGACGGCGCTGCTCGGCGACGGGCCGCCCAATCCCGATCAGGTGAAGCGGCTGACACGCGCCGGCATGGGCCCATGCCAGGGCAGGCGCTGCCGGGAGCAGGTTGCCGCCTTGCTGGCGCTTGGCGCCGCGCAGCCCCTTTCGGCGATCCCGCTCGCAGGCTACCGCGCTCCGACGCGGCCGATGCCGCTGTCGATGACGGCCCATGTGCCGGAATCACGGGAGCAGGCCGAGCATTGGGACACCTGGTTCGGCATGCATGCGCAATGGGTTCCGTTCTGGGAGGTCCCGGAGCGCTACACAGTCGCGACCAATGACGCGACCGGCCCCGTCGCGAGCGAGTGAGAGCGGTCATGAGCGAGATCAAGGGAGCTTCCGTCGTCATCGTCGGCGGCGGCGTCACGGGCCTTTCCGCCGCCTGGTGGCTGGCGCGTGACGGCGTCGACGTGCTGGTCCTGGAGAAGGGGCTGATCGGCTGGGAGGCTTCCGGCCGGAATGGCGGCGGCTGTTCGCACCATCACTCGCCTCTCTTTGCCGAGGAACAGCGGCTGTGGCCGATCATGGACGAGTTGCTCGGCTACCCGACCGAGTTTCGCGGCGGGCGCGTGCGCCTGGCCGCCACCGAGCACCAGATGGGTCTCTATGGCCGTGCCCTGCGCAATGCCGAGAGGCAGGGCTTCGCCTCCGAGGTGCTGGACGTCAAGCAGGCGCAGGAGATAGTGCCTCTCGCAGGCGATACCATCGTTGGCGGCTATCACTACAAGTTTGGCGGTCACGCCAACCCCCATCGCACGCTGCAGGGCTATGCCTGGGCGATGCAGGATCATGGCGGGCGCGTGCTCCAGCACACGACCGTCACGGGCTTCCGCTGCGAAGGCGGCCGGGTGACGGCCGTCGAGACCGATCGCGGCCCGATCGGCTGCGACAGCCTTGTCCTCGCTGCCGGTCCGCAGACGGGGCGCCTTTCGGCCATGCTAGGGCAGGAGGTGCCCGTGCAGTCGGCGCGATGCGAGATGATCGTCACCGAACCGCTGCCGTTGATGCCTCTCGGCGGCGTCGATGGCTGCGGCCTTTATGGCCGCCAGACGCTGCGCGGCAACCTGGCCTATGGCGGCGGGCCGCACGAATGGCTGGCCATGGCCGAGCAGGGCACCCCGGCCAAGCCGACCACGCCGCTGATGCTGCACATGGGCAGGCGTCTCGCCGAATTGCTGCCGAAGGCGGCCCATGCCCGCATCATCCGCTCCTGGGCCGGCGTGATCGAGAACACGCCGGACGGGCGTCCGGTGATCGACCGGCTCGACGCGCAGGCCAATGTCGTGGTCGCGACGCTCTCGAGCGTGGGCTTCGGCCTGTCCCCGGCAAGCGGTCATGCGATCCGCGATCTCGTGCTCGAGGGCACATGCGGCTTCGCCGACATCTCGACCTTCAAGCTGTCGCGCTTCGCTGAGCTGGAGCCGAACTGGCGGGAGCTGCAGGGTTGGCAGGTGACGGCGGCGGCAGAGGCGCTGGCCGCCTGAGAGCAGAAGGCCCAAGCCGTCATGGTCGCCTGTCCCGACCATCCACGATTTCGCTGCTCTGATCGTGTGCCGACTTGAAGACGTGATGCCCGCCACGGGAGCCTGCATCACGCGAACCCCTCACAGCGCGATGGCGACGTCCGATTTCGGGCGCGAGGAACAGGCGAGGATATAGCCCTGCGCCTCCTCCTCCGGGGAAATGCCGCCATCGTGCTGCATGTCGACGGCGCCCGACACCAGAGAAACCCGACAGGTGCCGCACATCCCCGAGGCGCAACCACAGGGAATGACGATGGTCTGGCGCGTCGCCGCCTGCAGCAGCGTCTCCCCGGGCTGAGCGGTGAACTGCTTGTCGCCGAAACGCACCGCATAGCCCTGCGCCGGCGCATCGGCCGGCACCGCGGGCGGCGAGGGCGGTGCTCCCGACGCGAAATGCTCGATATGGAACAGCTCCCTGCCACCGCCTTCGGCTGCATGGACGAGCCGGGTCTCGTCCATGAAACCCGCGGGGCCGCAGCAGAAGACCTCGCGGCGCGCGAAATCCGGCACCGCGACGGAGACCAGTCGCCGGCCCAGCCGGCCGCCGAAGCCGAACCAGCCCGGCTCCGGCCGGCTGACCAGAATCGACACCCTGAGGCGCGGCATCTTCGCCTGCAACGCCGCGAGTTCACGGCCGAACAGCACGTCGCGCGGCGTGCGGGCGGCATGGAGCCAGTGAATGTCGATGCCGGGCTCAGTCGTCGCGAGGTGGCGCAGCATCGCCATCAGCGGGCTCGCGCCCGAGCCGGCCGAGACCAGCGCTAGCCTGTCGGTCCGGCGGCTGTCTATGGTGAAGCGCCCCCTGGGCGAATGGGCGTCAAGCTGCGCACCGGCCTTGAGCCGGTCGTGCAGCCAGCGCGTGACGCGCCCTTTCGCGTGGGCCTTGATCGTCATCGCGATGGTGTCGCTGCCGTCCGGTGCTGACGCCAGCGAAAAGGTTCGGAACAGCGCCTCTCCGGCGAGTTCGAGCTTCAGCGTCATCGACTGGCCGGCAATATAGGCCGGAACACCTCCGTCTGGACGGAAGACGAATGTCTTGACGTCGTGGGTCTCGTCGCGAATGTCGACGACGGTCAATCGCAGCATGTCACGCGATGGCGAGCCGCCGCCGGCGGCTTCGAGGATGCCGGCTTTCATTCCGCTGCGATCCTGAACGGCGTCGGGCTGCCGGCATAGGCCGCCATCTTGCCGGCATACCAGTTGGTGAAGTTGGTCAGCATGAACTCGGACGGCGCGTAGGGGCCGGGCTGGTATCCCATGGAGCGGATGCCGGCATGGTTCACGGCCGCCAGCTCCGCATCCTGCGCGTTGGTCGCGATCCAGACCTCGGTGAGGCGCTCGACATCGTAGTCGACGCCCTCGACAGCATCCTCGTGCACCAGCCACGTCGTCCGCACCGCGGTCTTGTCCTGCGCGAGCGGCAGAACCCTGAAATGGATGATGTGGTCGGCGAGGAAGTGGTTCCAGTTGTTGGGAACGCGGAACATGCGGACCGAGCCGAGATCTGGCTCGGTAAAATCGGCAAGGAGTTTCCGGCAGGCCGGGCCGCCATCCATGGTGAAGGACACTGCGCCCTCATGGAACGGCAGGCGGATGCAGCGGAACTCCTGCCCCCCGTCAGCCGGCTGGTGGGGGAGGCCGAGGGCATCCCATTTTGCCGTCTTACGGTCCATCAGCGCCTTGAATTCCGCCGGGCCGCGCGGGTCGTCCGGCAAGGCGAACTCGACGAGCGTGACAAGCAGTTCCGGATGGTTTCCGGCGCAGTGGTAGCACTCGCGGTTGTTCTCGATGACGAGCTTCCAGTTGGCGTCCTCGATAAGCGTCATCTCGAAGGCGACCTTGGTGCGCTCTGGCATGTGCGGCGCGATATAGGGCGTCACCGCCTCGCGGAAACGCGTCAGATCCGGCGGGTTCTCGGCCAGGCAGACATAGACCATGCCGCAGATCACCTCGACATGGACGGGTTTCAGCCCATGATCCGCGCGGTTGAAATCGGCCGGCATCTGGCGCGCGTTGATCAGCGAGCCGTCGAGCTCGTAGACCCACTGGTGATACGGACAGACGAGGCGGTTGGCGCGGCCCTTCTCATGGCCGCAGATCCGCGAGCCGCGATGTCGGCAGCTGTTGTGGAACGCCCGGACCTGTCCGTCGCGGTCCCGAAGGACGACGACCGGATTGTCGCCGATGGCGAGCGTCAGGTAGTCGCCGGGCTTCCTGATCTCGCAGGCATTGCAGGCGAAGAGCCATTCCGTCTCGAACACCGCCTTGAGGTCGGTCTCGTGCATCGCCGGATCGACATAGAAGGCTTGCGGCAGGCTGAAGCCTTCGCGGCGATCTGCCAGGAGCTGTCGGATGCGGTCGCGATCGATCATCGGCGGAGGACTCTGCGGACGGATGATCGCGATTGTGTGCCGCCTGCATCGGCAAGGACCGGAATATTGCGACTTCGCCGACAAGCTTTGCGACGATCGGATGTCGCTTTCATTGCAACAATGTCGGAAATCCGCTTTCCTTTGATCGACTCCAGGTTGGATCATGCAAGCGAGGAGATCCGAGCCCATGAGCGAGGCGCCTGCCGGCACCCAGATCGTCACGCTGCTGCTCGTCGAGGGCTTCTCCATGATGAGCGTCGCCTCGGCCATCGAGCCGCTGCGCTCGCTTAACCGATTGATCGACCGCGAGGCCTGGCGCTGGCGGCTGGCGAGCCTGGACGGCGGCGTCCTCGCCGCCTCGAACGGCATTCCGATCCCGACCGAACCGGCGGAAGGTGCGTTGGCCGGATCGCATTATTTCTTCGTCTGCGGCGGCCTGCGCATCCAGTCGGTGGATGAGCGGCGCTATCTCGCGGTGCTGCGTAAGGCGGTGCGCGGCGGCATCCGCGTCGGCTCGCTGTCCACCGGCACCTATCTGCTGGCGCGCGCCGGCCTGCTCGACGGATACCGCTCGACGATCCACTGGGAGAATCGCCCGGCCTTCCAGGAGGAGTTCCCCGGTCTCACCTGCACCGACAAGCTCTACGAAATCGACCGAGACCGGATGACCTGCTCGGGCGGTACCGCAGCCATGGACCTGATGCTGCATCTCATCACCGAGCGTCACGGCGCCGACCTCGCCCGGCGTGTCGCAAACCAGTTCCACCACGATCGGATCCGCGACGAGCGGGACAACCAGAGCGGGGGCCGGCTCGAGCGCATGTCGAACCTGCCGCCCGCCGTGCGCAGCGCCGTGCGGTTGATGCAGCGGCATGTCGAGGACACCATCTCGATCGCCGACATCGCGGAGACCGTCGGCATGAGCCCGCGCCAGCTCGAACGGCTTTTCCTGCGCTATCTGCAGACTTCGCCTGCCCGCTATTATCTCTCGCTTCGGATCGACCGGGCCCGAGAATTGCTGCTCTATTCGGATCGACCGATCCTCGAGGTCGCGATCGCTGCCGGCTTCACCTCGACCTCCCACTTCGCCCACTGGTTCCGAAAGCTGCAGGGCGTGCGGCCAAGCCAGTTGCGCGGGCGCCCGGCGGCGGCCGAAGAGGAAGCGCCGTCGCCGGCCGCCTGAAGCGGCTCGCAAACCTCGCGACGCCGCGTCGCAAGCGCGACATGCGATGTCGCTTTTCCGGCCCGAGCTTGGAAAGGTTCTGATCGACACTTCCCCGACAAGGCGGATAACCGTCGACAGGGGATGGCAGTGGAGACGATCGCCTTCATCATGGCGAATCTTCCGGTGATCGGGCAGCGGATGCTCGAACACGTCTCGCTTGTCGGCGTCTCGGTCGGTATCGCGATCCTCACCGGCGTGCCGACCGGCATCGCGATCACGCAGAACAGGCGTGCGGCGGACCTCGTCCTCTACATCGCCTCGATCATCATCACGATCCCCTCGATCGCACTGTTCGGCATCCTGATCCCTCTGCTGTCGACGATCGGGCACGGCATCGGCTACCTGCCGGCGGTGATCGCGCTGATCCTCTACGCGCAGCTGCCGATCATCCGGAACACCTACACCGCGATCATGAATGTCGATCCGGCCCTGCGCGAAGCGGCGCGCGGCATGGGCATGACGACGCTGGAGCGGCTTCGCCGCGTGGAGCTGCCGCTGGCGCTTCCGGTGATCCTCAACGGGGTGCGCAGTGCCGTCGTCCTCAACATCGCGATCGCAGCCATCGCGACCTATATCGGCGCCGGCGGGCTCGGCACCTTCATCTCGCGCGGCATCTCGCAGACCGATATCCGGCAGCTCCTGACGGGCGCCATCGCCGTCAGCCTGCTCGCGATCGTCGCCGATTATGGCCTGCTCTTCGCGCAGCGCGTCCTCACCTCGCCGGGATTGAAGCTGAAATGATCCGTCTCGACCAGGTCTCCAAGCATTTCGGGACGATGGTCGCCGTCGACCGTATCGACATGGAGGTGCCGGCGGGCGCCGTCTGCGTGCTGCTCGGCCCCTCGGGCTGCGGCAAGACCACGACGATGAAGATGATCAACCGGCTGATCGCGCCGACCTCCGGCAAGATCTATGTCGATGGCAAGGACACGGCGGCCCTCGACGAGGTCACGCTGCGCCGCTCCATCGGCTATGTCATCCAGCAGATCGGCCTGTTTCCGAACATGACGATCGAGGAGAATATCTGCGTCGTGCCGGATCTGCTGGGGTGGCCGGGCGCAAAGTCGCGCAAGCGCGCCGCCGAGCTGCTCGACATGGTCAATCTCGACCCGTCCGTCTTCCTCAAGCGCTATCCCAAGCAGCTCTCAGGCGGACAGCAGCAGCGGGTCGGGGTGGTGCGGGCGCTCGCCGCGGACCCGCCTGTGCTGTTGATGGACGAGCCCTTCGGGGCGATCGACCCGATCAACCGCGAGGTGATCCAGGACGAGTTCATGAAGCTCCAGGCCGAGCTCAGGAAAACCATCGTCTTCGTCAGCCACGACATCGACGAAGCCGTGAAGATGGCGACCCGCATCGCGATTTTCCGTGACGGCAAGCTGATCCAGTACGATACGCCCGACAACATCCTCGCCCATCCGATCGACGCCTTCGTCTCGGAGTTCGTCGGCTCCGACCGCACGCTGAAGCGGCTGCGTCTCATCCGTGTCGCGGATGCGATGATGGCGGCCCCGCCGCGGGTGCGGGCCGAGGACACGCTCGATACCGCCGTCAGGCTCATGGCGGAGCACGGCCATGTTGCCGTCGTGATGGTCGGGCCGCGGGGCAGGGCGCGTGGCGTAGTCCGCATCGAGGAGGCACGCGAGCGCAAGGGCACCGTAGGTGAGCATCAGGAGCCTCTGCCGGGCGTGGTCAATGTCAGGGACGACCTGCGGACCGCCGTCTCGCAGATGTTCACCCATGGCGCGACCTGGCTCGCCTGTGTCGACGATGACGGCTTCTACAAGGGCTACATCACCCAGAAGAGCATCACCCAGGTGCTCGGCGCGACCTATCGGGAAAGCTGAGATGGCGCGCGAGGGCCTCGCCGGAACGCTTCGCTGGCTGGTCGTCTTCGGGGCCTTCGCTCTCGGCGCCTGGCTGCAGGCGCGCGGCACCATTCCCGCGATCCTGAGCTATTCCGGCGACGTCAGCTATCTCATCCGCCAGCATCTCGCGCTGGCGGCGATGTCGGGCGCGATCGCGCTCGTCGTCGGCATTCCGCTCGGCATTGCCCTGACCCGCCCGCGCCTGGAGATCTTTGCCGACGCGGTGACGCAGATCGTCAATCTCGGCACCACCATCCCGACGCTGGCGCTCCTCGCCATCTCGATGTCCTTCCTCGGCATCGGCTCTCCGCCGGCCGTCTTTGCGCTGTTCGTGCTGACGCTGCTGCCGATCGTACTCAACACGATCGCGGGCCTGCGCTCCGTGCCGCAGCACCTGATCGAGGCCGCACGGGGCATGGGCATGACGCCCGGTCAGATCCTGCGCCGCGTCGAACTGCCCAACGCCGTCTTCGTCATCCTGGCCGGGGTCCGAACCGCCTTCGCCATCAACATCGGCACCGTGCCGCTCGCCTTCCTGATCGGCGGCGGCGGACTGGGCGAACTGATCTTCACCGGCATCGACCTGATGGAGCCGAGCATGCTTCTGGCGGGCGCGATTCCAACGGCGCTGCTGGCCGTGCTCGTCGATTTCCTCATCGGCCAGATCCAGTTCTGGCTGGTTCCGCGAGGCGTCAACCCGCTGCGCTAGGCAGCGATCCACTCAGACACAAGAAGGGGAATACGACCATGCTCAAGCGCACTTTCCTCGGCCTCGCCTCCGCCGCGCTGGCATTCGCGGCCCTGCCGCTAGCCGCGCAGGCGCAGGCCGTCGTCGTCGGCGGCAAGAACTTCACCGAGCAGCAGCTCATGGCGGAGATGACGACGCAGTTGCTCAAGGCCAAGGGTTTCGCCGTCGACAAGCGCGCTGGCCTCGGCACGGCACCGCTGCGCCAGGCGCAGGAAGCCGGCCAGATCGACGTGTACTGGGAATATACCGGAACCTCGCTGATCACCTTCAACAAGGTCGCCGACAAGCTCGATGCGAACGCGACCTATGCCAAGGTCAAGGAACTGGACGCCGCCAAGGGGCTCGTGTGGCTGAATCCATCCAAGGCCAACAACACCTATGCGCTCGCCATGCGCAAGAAGGACGCGGAGGCGAAGGGCATCAAGACGCTCGACGACCTCGCCGCCAAGGTGAAGGGTGGGCAGGCGATGAAGTTCGGCTGCAATGCCGAGTTCTATGCGCGCCCGGATGGGCTCGCGCCTCTCGAGAAGACCTATGGCTTCGATTTCGGCCGCGAGAACGTCGTGCGCATGGATACGGGGCTGGTCTATCAGGCGCTGCGCGATTCCCAGGTCGAGGTCGGCCTTGTCTTCGCCACCGACGGACGCGTGCCGGCGTTCGACTTCGTCATCCTGACCGACACCAAGGGCTATTTCCCGACCTATGCGATGACGCCCGTCATCCGCAAGGAAACGCTCGACAAGAACCCGAAGCTCGCCGAGATCCTGAACGGCCTCTCCGCCAAGCTGGACGACGCGACCATGGCCAAGCTCAACGCCTCCGTCGATGTCGAGAAGAAGAGCGTGGAGGAGGTCGCCGCCGGCTTCCTCAAGGGCCAGTCGCTGGTTTGAACCTGTCCCGACCGGCCGAAGGCGCAATGCGCCTTCGGCTCCGATGCGAGCCGCCATGTCGTCGCTGAAAGTCGCTGTCGCCCAGATCCGCTGCGCGCCGGCCGATGTGCAGGCGAACCTCGCCACGCATCTGTCCGTCATCGCCGAGGCCCGCGATACCGGCGTCGAGCTATTGCTCTTTCCCGAGCTGTCGCTGACGGATTACCTGGCCTCGCCCGATTGCGGGACGCTTGCGCTGGACCAGGGCTCGCAGGAATTGCTGAGCCTCGCAGAGGCCGCGCGCGGGATCACGATCTCCGCCGGCTTCATCGAACGCGACCGGGACGGCCGCTTCTACAACGCCCAGGGCCTGTTCCACGATGGCAGGTTGCTGGCGGTTCACCGAAAGCTGAACCTGCCCGGCTACGGTGCCTTGCGCGAGGACCGCGTCTACGCACGCGGAAGCGCCATTGCGCCGGCGGAACTCGGGCGCGGCTGGCGCGCGGCCACGCTGATCTGTGCCGATGCCTGGAACCCTGCATTGCCCTGGCTCGCGGCCTTGTCCGGCATCAATCTGTTGCTCCTGCCTGCCGCCTCGGCGCTCGGTGCCGTCGGCAACGGCTTCGACAACCCCCGTGGCTGGGAGGTCAATCTCGCTTACACCGCGCTGACCTATGGCCTGCCGACGCTCTTCGCCAATCATTGCGGCAGGCGCGCAGACGCCACGTTCTGGGGTGGTTCGCGCATTCTCGATGCCTCGGGCCGTGAGGTCGCCCGCGCCGGCACCATGCCGGAGCTGATCGCGGCGACGTTGGAACTGGCGGACGGGGAGGCGGCGCAGCGCCGGCTGCCGACGGTTCGCGACAGTGACCCCGCGCTCGTCGGCGCCCTGCTGGCCGGCCTGATCGCGAAAGACGGGAACCTCGCGCCATGATCGATCCAACGGACTTCATTCATGGGCTGACTTTCGCGCAATTGCCGGGCGAGGTGCGCCACCAGGCGAGGCGCTGCCTGCTCGACCTGATCGGCGTCGCGGCTGGCGGGCGGCAGACCGATCTCTCGCGCATCGCGCATGATTTCGCCGTCGACCACCTCGGCGCCGGCCGCAAGGGAGCCCGCATTCTGTTCGATGGACGCAAGGCCAGCGCCGCCGGCGCCGCTTTCGCAGGCGCAACGACCATCGATTCATTCGACGCCCATGACGGCCACGCACTGACAAAAGGTCATGCCGGGGTCGCCATCCTGCCGACCATTCTGGCGGTGGCGGATGCCGAAGGCCTGCTGGACGGCGGCGGTCTCGATGCAGAAGCCCTCTTGTCGAGCCTTGTGCTTGGCTACGAGGTCGCGACCCGCGCTGGCATCGCCCTGCACGCGAGCGCCTGCGACTACCACACGTCCGGCGCCTGGAACGCGCTGGGCTGCGCAGCCGTCACGGCGCGGCTGCTCGGGCTCGGGGCCGGGCAGACCCGCCATGCTCTCGGCATTGCCGAATATCACGGCCCGCGGAGCCAGATGATGCGCTGCATCGACCATCCGACGATGGTGAAGGACGGCTCCGGCTGGGGGGCGCTCGCGGGCGTCAGTGCGGCATATCTGGCCCGCGAGGGCTTCACCGGTGCTCCGGCGATCACCATGGAAGCCCCGGACCAGGCGCCAGTCTGGGCCGACCTTGGAGAGCGCTGGCTCATTCTCGACCAGTACTTCAAGCCGTGGCCGGTCTGCCGCTGGGCGCAGCCGGCGATCGAGGCTGCGAGCCGCCTGAGGTCGGAACATGCGCTTGACGCGTCCGATATCGACAGCGTCGAAGTCGAGACCTTCCACGAGGCCGTGCGCCTGGGAACAGCGCTGCCGACGACGACCGAGGCTGCCCAGTACGCCATCGGCTTCCCGCTTGCCGCCTATCTGGTCCGCGGGCGGCTGGGTGCGGAGGAGATCGGCCCGGATGGCTTGAGCGACCCCGCGATCGGCGACCTCCTGAGCCGGGTCCGGCTGAGTGAAGTGCCGGCATTGTCCCGGCGTTTTCCGGCCGAGAGGCTGGCGCGGCTTCGCGTCACGCTTAGGTCCGGCCGGATTCTGACCTCCGGAGACGTGGCCGCCCGCGGAGACAGGGCGGCTCCGCTGTCGGATGCCGAGATGCTTGCGAAGTTCGATCTGTTGGCCGCGGCCCTCGGCCGCGAAGAGGCTTCCGTCATGGGTGTCGGCTGCTTGCA
>NZ_JBIWYK010000005.1:0-21193 GCF_044752385.1 Allobosea sp. CER48
GGCGGCGCCAGCGGCGCCATCATCGGTTCTGCGGCGACGCCCGATCGCGTCTGCTACGGCCGCGACGAATGGGGCCGGCGCGTGCGCTACTCCTGCTGAGCCTCGTCCCAGCACGACTATCGAAGGCTCGCCGTTGGGCGAGCCTTTTTTTTTGCCGGACGTCTGCGAAGCCGGCGGCCGTCAGACCTGCCCGTAAGGACCGAAGCGCCCGATGAAGCGATGGCGCGACCCGGGATAGAGCAGGCGCACCGCCGTGACCGGCTCCGTCTGGCTCCAGGTCCGGCGCTCGACCAACAGGCAAGGTTCGCCGACGGCGATGTCGAGCAGGCCAGCCTCCTCCTCCCCGGCCCCGACCGCGCTGATCGCGTGCTCGGCCTGCGACCACTGGCTGTGCCGGAGCAGCCAGTCGCCGGGCGGGGTCTCGCCGAAGTCCTCCTCGCCCAGCCCGGGCACGCCGGCGGCGTGGATGACCCGCTCCTCCAGCACATGCGGGGTCCCGTCGGCGCGATGCAGCACGACGAGATGGGCAACCTTGTCGGACCGCCTCAGGCCGAACCGTTCCGCGACTTCCGGCGAGGGGCGCCCGTCCTCGCGTGAAAGCACCGCGAAGGCATAGGTCTGGCCGAGCTGCCGCACTTCCTCCGGGATCGAAAGGATGTCGAGCATGGCGTGGCTGGCCGGCGGCGTCGCCACGACGGTGCCGGAGCGCCGCCGACGAACGATGAGGCCCTCCCGGGCAAGCTGCACCAGGGCGCGATGCACGGTCATGCGCGAAGCGCCGAGCTGCTCCATCAGCGCATGCTCGGGCGGCACCCCCGTGCCCGGCGGCCATTCTCCGCTGACCACGAGATCCCGGATCGCACGCCGGATCTGGTCATAGACCGGCCCCGAGCCGTCCAGCTTCACCGCGTCGAGCCGGGTCTCCGTCATCCTGTTCCCTATGCTGCCGCGAGCAGGCGCCGCATCACGGCGGCGAAGCGGGTACGCACCGAATCACGGGCGATGTGCCGCCCCTCGGCCACGACCCTCCTGCCACCGACGACGACATCGCGCAAAGGCAGGGCATTGGTGGCGAAGATCGCGCTGTCGAGCGCCTCCGCCCCGGCCTTGCCCACGATGGCCGGATGGTCGCTGTCCAGCGTCACGAAATCGGCGCGGTGGCCCGCGGCGATCCGGCCGACGGAGCGCCCGCAAGCCGTGGCCCCACCGGCGCAGGCGGACTGCCAGAGGGCGAGACCCGTGGAGGCGTTCTCCTCGGCGAAGAGCGCACGACGACAATCGCGCAGACGCTGCGAGTATTCGAGCTGGCGCAGCTCGGCGCCGGCATCGATCTGGATGTTGGAATCGCTGCCGACGCCGTAGGCCCCACCGGCGTCGCGGTAACGGATGCCGTCGAAGATGCCGTCGCCGAGGCTCGATTCGGTGATCGGGCAGAGCCCCGCGACCGCACCGCTGCGGGCGATGCCGTCGCGCTCGGCATCGCTCAGATGCGTCGCATGGATCAGGCACCAACGCCGGTCGAGCGGGATCGTCTCCATCAGCAATTCGACGGGGCGCTTGCCCATAATCTTCAGGCTGGCCTCGACCTCGGGCACCTGCTCGGCGATGTGGATATGGACGGGATCGTCCGGGCGCAGCGACGAGACCCAGCCGAGATCGTCGAGCGCGACCGCACGCAGCGAGTGCGGGGCGACGCCCAGCCGGGCGTCCGGCAGATCACGGATCGCGGTCGCACTGCCTTCCAGCAGGCGCTGATAGGCGTCGCGATCGTTGACGAAGCGGCGCTGGCCATGGACGGACGGCGCCTGCCCGAAGTTGCCGAAGCGATAGAGCACCGGGAGCAGAGTCAGGCCAAGCCCTGTTTCCTGCGCCGCCGCAGCGATCGCCTGCCCCATGGCGGCGATATTCGCATAGGGGCGCCCGTCCCTGTCGTGGTGCAGGTAGTGGAACTCGGCAAGCGCGGTGAAGCCACCTTCCAGCATCTCGACGTAGGCCTGCGCCGCGATGGCCTGAACATCCTCGGGATCGAGCCGGTCGAGGAAGCGGTACATCACCTCGCGCCAGGTCCAGAAGGAATCCTCCGGCGCGCCGCGGCGCTCGGACAACCCCGCCATGCCGCGTTGGAAAGCGTGGCTGTGAAGGTTCGGCATGCCGGGCAAGGCGATGCCGGAAAACGCCCGGGTGCCGGCGACCGACGCAGCACCGGACGCGACCGACGTGATGACGCCATTGTCGACGGTCAGCTTCACATCTCTGGCAAAGCCTTCGGGCAGAAGCGCCTCGGCCAGATGCAGGGTCTCGGTCACCGTTTCGCTCCGTCGCTTGCTCGTCTTTAATTGCATATGCAAATAGCGCTTGCCAATTGCATATGCAATTGGATACCATGATTGGAGATCAAAGAGTAGCGGGAGGATGCACTGTGGCGAATGCGCCCGGCGAAACGCTGGCTTGCGACAAGCTCTGGACCAATGCGCGGCTGGCGACGATGTCGCCCGCGATCGGCAAACCCTATGGCGCGATCGACGACGGCGTGATCGCGGCCCGCGACGGGCGCATCCTCTATGCCGGGCCGCGCACCGGGGCACCCGCCTTCTCGGCAGCCGAGACGACCGACTGCAGCGGGCGCTGGATCACCCCCGGCCTGATCGATTGCCATACCCATCTCGTCTATGGCGGCGACCGGGCGCACGAGTTCGAACTTCGGCTGCAGGGCGCGACCTACGAGGAAATCGCGCGGGCCGGTGGCGGCATCCTCTCCACCGTCAAAGCCACGCGTGAGGCGAGCGAGGATGCGCTCTTCGCCTCCGCCGACCGGCGCCTCGCAGCGCTCCTGGCCGAAGGCGTCACCACCGTCGAGATCAAGTCCGGCTACGGGCTGGAACAGCAGGCGGAGCTGAAGCAGCTGCGCGTCGCCCGCCGCATCGGCCGCGAACGGCCAGTGACGGTTCGCACAACCTTTCTCGGCGCCCATGCCGTGCCGCCGGAATACAAGGGCCGCTCGGGCGACTATGCCGCGCTCGTGGCCGGGCCGATCCTCGATGCGGTCGCATCCGAGGCGCTGGCCGATGCCGTCGACGTGTTCTGCGAGGGCATCGCCTTCTCGCCGGATGAGACACGGCAGGTCTTCGAAGCCGCGAAGGCCAAGGGCCTCGCGATCAAGGTCCATGCCGAGCAGCTCTCGAACCTGCATGGCGCGCAGCTCGCGGCGGAGATGGGGGCGCTCTCCGCCGACCATCTCGAATATCTCGACGAGGACGGCGTCATCGCCATGGCCGAGGCCGGCACGGTCGCGGTCGTGCTGCCCGGCGCCTTCTACTTCCTGCGCGAGACGCGGAAGCCCCCGATCGAGCTGATGCGCAAGCATGGCGCAGCGATCGCGCTCGCGACCGACGCCAATCCGGGCTCCTCGCCGCTGACCTCGCCGCTGCTCGTGCTCAACATGGCCTGCACGCTCTTCCGCATGACGCCGGAGGAAGCGCTGGCCGGCCTCACCCGCCATGCCGCCACGGCGCTCGGCCTCCAGGCCGAGATCGGCACTCTCGAAGCCGGCAAGCGCTGCGATCTCGCGATCTGGGACATCGAACGCCCGGCCGAGCTCGCCTACCGCATCGGCTTCAACCCGCTTCACACCCGCATCTGGAACGGACAATGACCACGGTTTCGCTGAACCCGGGCGCAGCCCATCTCACCGACTGGCGCGCGATCCTCGACGGCGCCGTCGCCTCGCTCGGCGGCGACAGCGCCAGGAACATCGCCTCCGGCCAGAAGATCGTCGAGGAGATCGTCGCCGCCGGCACCGTGACCTATGGCGTCAATACCGGCTTCGGCAAGCTGGCCAGCGTGCGCATCGCCGATGCCGATCTCGCCAAGCTGCAAAGCAACCTCATCCTGTCGCACGCTGTCGGCACCGGCCCGGCCCTGCCCGATGGCGTCGTGCGCCTGCTGCTGGCGATGAAGGCGGCGAGCCTGGCGCGCGGCGCCTCCGGCGTGCGCCCCGTCGTGATCGAGGCCCTGACCAAAGCGCTCAAGGCCGACGCCCTGCCGGTGATCCCGGCCAAAGGCTCGGTCGGTGCCTCCGGCGACCTTGCCCCGCTTGCCCATATGACCGCAGCCCTGATGGGCTACGGCGAGATCCGCCTGAGGGGCGAGACCCTGCCGGCGGCTGAAGCACTCAAGCGCGCCGGTCTCATCCCGCTCGCGCTCGGCGCCAAGGAAGGGCTGGCGCTGATCAACGGCACGCAGGTCTCGACCACGCTCGCCATGACCGGCCTTGCAGCGATCGCGCGCGTCTTCGACGCGGCGCTCGTCGCCGGCGCACTCTCCGTCGATGCGCTCAAGGGCTCCGACACGCCGTTCGACCCGCGCATCCAGACGCTCCGCGGTCAGCCCGGCCAGATCAAGGTCGCAAGGATCCTGCTCGACCTGATCGCTGGCAGCGCGATCCGCGAGAGCCATCGCCATGGCGATACGAAGGTGCAGGACCCCTATTCGCTGCGCTGCCAGCCGCAGGTGATGGGTGCCGTGTGTGATCTCATCGGCAACGCCGCCGCGACGCTCTCCATCGAGGCCAATGCCGTCACCGACAACCCGCTGGTGCTCGGGCCCGGCGAGATCGTCTCGGGCGGCAATTTCCACGCCGAGCCCGTCGCCTTCGCCGCCGACATGCTGGCGATCGGCGCCTGCGAGATCGGCAACCTGTCGGAGCGCCGCATGGCGCTGCTGGTCGACCCGGTGATGAGCGGCCTGCCACCCTTCCTCGCCCGCGATGCCGGCCTGAACTCGGGCTTCATGATCGCGCAGGTCACCGCCGCGGCGCTCGCCTCCGAGAACAAGCAGAAGGCCTACCCGGCTTCGGTCGACACCATCCCGACCTCGGCCAACCAGGAAGACCATGTCTCGATGGCGACGCATGGCGCCTTCCGCCTGATCGACATGGCGAAGAACGCGGCGAGCGTCATTGGCGTCGAGCTGATGGCGGCGGCGGAGGCGATCGAGCATCACCGCCCGCTCAAGACCAGCGCACGCCTCGAGCCGGTGCTCGCCTTGCTGCGAAGCAAGATCGCGCCGCTGACCGAGGACCGCTATCTCGCCCCCGATCTCGCCGCAGCGACCGAGTTCGTGCTCTCCGGCGCCGTCGGCAAGGCGGCCGGCCTCGACAGCTTCGCCGAGTGCAGCGCATGAGCGCCGAAATCGTCACCGTGACGCGGCGTTCGTCCCCGCTGATCCTTTCCATGCCGCATCCCGGCACCAGCGTTCCGTCCGAGGTCGCGGCGCAGCTCAACGAGCGTGGAAGGCTGGTCGAGGATACAGACTGGCATATGCGCCAGCTCTATGGCTTCGCCGAGCGCTTCCAGCCGACGATCGTCGAGGCGCAGTTCTCGCGCTTCGTCATCGACCTCAACCGCGATCCTGCCGGCGTCTCGCTCTATCCCGGACAGGCTACGACCGAGCTCGTGCCGACCACGACCTTCGACGGCGCCCCGATCTGGCAGACCGCGCCGGGCGCGTCCGAGATCGAGCGGCGCAAGGCCGCCTATTTCCAGCCCTATCACGCGGCGCTCTCCGCCGAGATCGAACGGGTGAAGGCCGAGCATGGCTATTGCGTTCTGTGGGACTGCCACTCGATCAAGTCGGTGATCCCGCGCTTGTTCGAGGGCACGTTGCCGACGCTGAACCTCGGCACGAACTCGGGAGAGAGCTGCGCTGGTGGCGTCGAAGCCGCAGCCGTCACCGCCATGGCCCGCCAGCCCTTCACGCAGATCGCCAATGGCCGCTTCAAGGGCGGCTGGATCACGCGCCATTACGGGCTCCCATCCGAGAGCGTGCATGCGCTTCAGATGGAAATCGCGCTCTCGGCCTATCTCGCCGACGAGGCCGCGCCCTGGGCCTTCGACGAGACGAAGGCCGCCAGCCTGCAGACCGCCTTGTCAGCCACAATCGAAGCCGCGCTTGCCGCAGCCGCAGCCATCGAACGGAGCCGTTCATGACCCGCCTGGACAACACCCGCACCATCCGCGCCGCGACCGGCACCGAGCTCACCGCCAAGAGCTGGCTGACCGAAGCACCGCTGCGCATGCTGATGAACAATCTCGATCCGGATGTCGCCGAGAACCCGCATGAACTCGTCGTCTATGGCGGCATCGGCCGCGCCGCGCGCTCCTGGGAGGATTTCGACCGCATCGTCGCGGCGCTGCGCAAGCTCGAGGCCGACGAGACCCTGCTTGTTCAGTCCGGCAAGCCGGTCGGCGTGTTCCGTACGCACAAGGATGCGCCGCGCGTTTTGATCGCGAACTCGAACCTCGTTCCGCATTGGGCGAACTGGGACCATTTCAACGAGCTCGATAAGAAGGGGCTCGCGATGTACGGCCAGATGACGGCCGGCTCCTGGATCTATATCGGCACCCAGGGCATCGTGCAGGGCACCTACGAGACCTTCGTCGAGGCCGGCCGCCAGCACTACAACGGCAACCTCAAGGGCAAATGGGTCCTGACCGGCGGCCTCGGCGGCATGGGCGGCGCGCAGCCTCTGGCCGCGGTGATGGCCGGCGCTTCCTGCCTTGCCGTCGAGTGCAACCCGGACTCGATCGATTTCCGCCTGCGCACCCGCTATCTCGACGAGAAGGCCTCGAGCCTCGACGAGGCGATGGAGATGATCGCCCGCTGGACGAGGAACGGCGAGGCGAAGTCGGTCGGCCTGCTCGGCAACTGTGCCGAGATCCTGCCGGAGATGGTCCGCCGCGGCATTCGCCCGGACATGGTCACCGACCAGACCTCCGCCCATGATCCGGTCAATGGCTACCTGCCGAAGGGCTGGACCATGGGCGAGTGGAAGCAGCGCCGCGAGGGCGACCCGAAGGCGGTCGAGAAGGCCGCGCGCGCCTCGATGCGCGAGCATGTCGAGGCGATGATCGCCTTCCAGGACATGGGCATCCCGACCTTCGACTACGGCAACAACATCCGCCAGGTCGCCAAGGAAGAGGGCCTTGAGAACGCCTTCGCCTTTCCCGGCTTCGTGCCGGCCTATATCCGCCCGCTGTTCTGCCGCGGCGTCGGCCCGTTCCGCTGGGCCGCGCTCTCCGGCGATCCGGAGGATATCTACAAGACCGACGCCAAGGTGAAGGAGCTGCTGCCCGACAACAAGCACCTGCACAACTGGCTCGACATGGCGCGGGAGCGCATCTCGTTCCAGGGCCTGCCGGCGCGCATCTGCTGGGTCGGCCTCGGCGATCGCCATCGGCTGGGCCTCGCCTTCAACGAGATGGTCAAGAACGGCGAGCTGAAGGCGCCCGTCGTGATCGGCCGCGACCATCTCGACTCCGGCTCGGTCGCCTCGCCGAACCGCGAGACCGAGGCGATGAAGGACGGCTCGGATGCCGTCTCCGACTGGCCGCTGCTCAACGCCCTGCTGAACACCGCGGGCGGCGCGACCTGGGTCTCGCTGCACCATGGCGGCGGCGTCGGCATGGGCTTCTCCCAGCATTCGGGCGTCGTGATCTGCGCCGACGGGACCGATGATGCGGCCGCCCGCCTCTCCCGCGTGCTCTGGAACGATCCGGCCACCGGCGTGATGCGCCATGCCGATGCCGGCTACGACATCGCGCTGGACTGCGCCCGCGAGAAGGGCCTCAACCTGCCGGGTATCCTCGGCTGAGCAACCTCGCCGTCATTCCGGGCTCGGCGCTGAAGCGCCGAGCCCGGAATCCAGAACTGAAGCCGGTCTTCGTGTATGCTCGCCCTCCCCCGGCATTTTTTTGGGTAGGGCATCTATTCCCGGCTCATGGCTTCGCCATGCCCCGGAATGACGTGTGTTTCCCGAGCGGAGAAACAAGCACCATGCGCATCATCCGCGCCGCCGATTGCAAGGTCATGCCGTGGAAGAACGGCGGCGGCACCACGACCGAGATCGCTGTTTTTCCGGAGGGAGCCTCCCTCAGCGATTTCGACTGGCGTATCTCGATGGCCTATGTGGGTGCAGACGGACCGTTCTCGTCCTTCCCCGGGATCGACCGGACCTTATGCGTGCTGACAGGCAACGGCATCCGCCTCGCCTTCGGCGATGGCGAGGCGGTGATGCTCGACCGCGCTACCGGCCCCTATTTCTTCGCGGCAGACCGAGCCGTCGACGGCCAACTGATCGGTGGCGCCATCGACGACCTCAACGTGATGAGCCGGCGCGGACGCTGGCAGCATGAGGTCCAACGCTTTTCGAGCCAAGGCCAGCAAGCCGTCGCGATCGATTCCGGCCTCGTCGTTGCTTTTGCCCATCAGGGCGATTGGCGCGCGAACGGCCAGTTCCTCATGCCCGGGGACAGCGCCATCGTCGACACCTCGCCGCAGCATTCCCTGCACCTGGAAGGGCGAGGCGATCTGATCGTCGTCAAGCTGGCGCCTGCAAGCTAGATCACCGTGCGCCCGACCGGACGCAGGGTCGTCCAATCGCCGGACCCTAGGCCGCCTGACGCGGCTGCGGGCCGACATAGACCGATTGCGGGCGGATCAGCCGGCCGCCGGCGATCTGCTCCCTGGCATGGGCGAGCCAGCCCGTCGTCCGCCCCAGGGCGAAGACGCAGGTGAAGGAATCCGGCGTGAAGCCGAGCGCTTCCAGCAGCAGCGCCGTGTAGAACTCGACATTGGTTTCCAGCGTGCGGTTCGGCTTGCGCTCGCGCAGGATGACGAGCGCCGCCTGCTCGACCGCCTCGGCCAAGGCGAGGCGCCCGCTATCGGCGCCGAGCCGGCGGATGGCACCCTTCAGCGCGTCGGCGCGCGGATCGCGGACGCGATAGATGCGGTGGCCGAAACCCATCAGCCGGCCGCCGCGATCGAGCGCGGATTCCAGCCAGTTGCGGGCGTTCGAGGGCGTGCCTATCGCATCGAGCATCTCGATGACCGGGCCGGGCGCACCGCCATGGAGCGGACCCTTCAGGGCACCGATGCCGGCCAGCACGGCCGAGACCAGCCCGGCGCGGGTCGAGGCGACGACGCGCGACGCGAAAGTCGAGGCGTTCAGGCCGTGATCGGCGACCGTGACCAGATAGGTGTCGAGCGCCGCTGCCTGCTGCTTCGTCGGCGCCTTGCCGGTCAGCATGCGCAGCGTATCCGCCGCCTGCGGCAGCGACGGATCGGGCGCGACCGGCGCAAGGCCGCGGCGCAGGCGAAGCGAAGCCGCCGTGAAGACGGCGGGCGCCGCCAGCAGCCGCAGCACCGTGCCGGCATCCTCGCCGTCGGGAACCAGCGCCGTCATGGCGCGGATCATCTCGACCGGACCCAGTGTGACGGGCACGACCGCCTTCCGCACCACCGTCCCGAACAGCTCCTGCCGCGCCGCGCCCAGCGCAGCCGGCAGGTCCTTCATCGCCGGCAGGTCGGGCACGAAGCCGTCAAGCATCAGCGCGGCCATTTCCTCGAAGGAGGTATGGCCCGCGAGCTCATCGAGGCTGTGGCCGCGCATCACCAGCCGGCCCGCCGCACCATCGACTTCCGAGAGCACGGTATGGGCGGCAACGACATCTTCAAGACCATCGGACATGGCGATCACTCCTGCATAACCATGCCTTGAGGATCGGTAGCTTCATCGCTAGAATCAATCTTGAACAATATAATCAATGTATTTCGATGAACGACTGGCTGACGGCGCAACAGGTGATGGCGCGGCTCGGGCTGAAGCCGCAGACGCTCTACGCCTATGTCAGCCGTGGCCTGATCGAGGCGCGCGGCGATACCGGCGATTCGCGCCGGCGGCTCTATCGCGCGGAGGATGTGGCGCGGCTGGAGCACCGCAAGGCGCGCGGGCGCAAAACTGCGGCGATCGCCGAGGATGCGATCGCCTTCGGCGAGCCGATCCTGGCCTCGGGCATCGCTACGATCCAGCGCGGCAAGCTCTGGTATCGCGGGCAGGACGCCGAAAAGCTGGCCGACACGGCAAAGCTCGAAGACGTCGCGCGGCTGCTGTGGGATTGCGGCTCGCAGCGCTTCCCGCCGCTGTTCACGCTCGTGCCGGATGGGCAGGCCCTGCAGAGGATGTTCGCCGTGATCGCCGCCCGGGCTGCGACCGACAAGGCCATGGCGGGGCGCGCGAGGAAAGCCCTCTACCTCGAGGCGGCCTCGGTCATCGACGCGCTGGTCGATGCCATCGCCGGGCGGCCGGGACAAGGGCCGATCCATCACCGGCTGGCGCAGGCCTGGGGCTGCGATAGCAAAGGCGCCGACCTGATCCGCCGCGCGCTGGTGCTGCTCGCCGACCATGAACTGAATGCCTCGACCTTTGCGGTCAGGGTCGCGGCCTCGACCCGCGCCTCTCTGGCAGCCTGTGTCCTGGCGGGGCTCGCAACTCTGTCCGGGCCCCTGCATGGCGGGATGACGCCACGCGTTCTCGGGCTTATGCGCGAGATAGCAAGCGAAGGAGCGGAGGCGGCGGTATCGATGCGCCTCGCCAGCGGGATGCCCCTGCCCGGCTTCGGCCATCCGCTATATCCGGACGGCGATGCGCGGGCGCGCGGCCTGCTTGCGGTGTTCACGCTGCCGCGCGCCTATGAGGAAACCCGCCGGGCCGTGACGGCGCTGACCGGAGAGGAGCCCAATATCGATTTCGTGCTGACGGCGATCGCTGCCGAGCTCGGCCTCGCCGCCGATGTCCCCTTTCAGATCTTTGCCGCTGCACGCTGCGCGGGCTGGATCGCCCACGCTCTCGAACAGAACGAGACCGGGCGCTTGATCCGGCCTCGTGCCCGTTATGTCGGCCCGGAGCCGACCTAGGCCAGTTCAGGCGCCTTCGCCTGGGCAGGCTTTTGCCCGAGCGTGTTTTCACGCTCCTCGATGTAACCACGCGTGATCGGCAGGCCGTCGAGCTTCTTCGCGAGCTGGAACTGGAAGACGACGAGGTCGTCATGCCGGAAGCTCGCCTCGCAGGCCGCGAGATAGAACTCCCACATCCGGGCGAAGCGCTCGTCATACATCGCTACCGCCTCGTCGCGGCGGGCGAGGAAGTTCTCGCGCCAGACCTTCAGCGTCTCGGCATAATGGATGCGCAGCACCTCGACATCGGTGATGACCAGCCCTTCCTGCTCGATCGCCGCCGCAACCTCCGACATGGCGGGGATATAGCCGCCCGGGAAGATATACTTGGCGATGAAGGGGTTGGTCGCGCCCGGCGGCGTCGAGCGGCCGATGGTGTGGATCAGCGCCACACCGTCGTCGGTCAGCAACTCGCGGACCTTGCGGAAGTAGTCGCGGTAGTAGCCGACACCGACATGCTCGAACATCCCGACCGAGACGATGCGGTCGAAGGGCTCGGCCAGGTGGCGGTAATCCTGCAGCCGGAACTCGACCGGCAGCCCGGACGCCGCGCCGCGCTGCTGCGCGATCGCAAGCTGCTCTTCCGACAGCGTGATGCCCGTCACCGAGGCACCGGTCTCTCCGGCGATCGAGAGCGCCATCCCGCCCCAGCCGCAGCCGATATCGAGCACGCGTTGGCCCGGCTGCAGCGCGAGCTTGCCCATGATGTGACGCTTCTTGGCGAGTTGCGCCTCGGCCAGGCTCATGCCGGGATCGGCGAAATAAGCGCAGGAGTACTGCATGTCCGGATCGAGGAAGAGCCGGAAGAAATCGCTCCTGAGGTCATAGTGATGCGCGACGTTCCGCTTGGCCAATGCCGGCGTGTTGTGCTGTTGGAAACGCCGGATCGCGGTTCGCAGACCCTCGAGCGTCCTGCCCCAGCCCTTGGGCCGGGCCTTGTGAACGGCCGCGACCAGCGCATCCAGCAGGTCGTAGAGCGAGCCCTGCTCCACCACGACGCGCCCGTCCATAACCGCTTCACCCAGAGCCAGCTCGGGATTGAGCGCCAGCTTCAACTCCGTGGGCGAGTCCACGATCCGCATTCGCAGTCGTGGCGCCGTGCCCTGCCCGATCGACCGAAGCGTGCCATCGGGAAAAACGACATCGATACGTGGCTCTATCGCGAGCCGAGACAACATCCTGGCAATCAGCGAATGCATTGGCCCCACCTTCGGCAGCGCCCCTTTCCATCAACATGGCAAGTCGGATCGCTGTCGTAACGGCCCCCTGGCGCAACACAGGCACTCGCCTGCGACATGACAACGCAGGCGACAGGGGTCGGTTCCGCTAGGGAAGCATGGCTGGACGCCCGCGAGCTAATGATCCGCCGCGATCACCTCGGCGCGGATCTCCTCGACGAGCCGCTCCTTCAGCGCGACGAATTCCGGCGTCGTCTTGATGGTGTAGGGGCGCGGATGCGGCAGATCGACCGGGATATCGGCCTTGATCCGCCCCGGGCGCGCACTCATCACCACGACGCGCGAGCCGACGAAGATCGCCTCCTCGATGTCGTGGGTGACGAACAGCACCGTCTTCTGCTCGCGCTCCCAGATGCCCAGCAGCATTTCCTGCATCAGCGCGCGGGTCTGATTGTCGAGGGCGCCGAAGGGCTCGTCGAGCAGCAGGATCTTCGGGTCGTTGGCGAGCGCGCGGGCGATAGCCGTGCGCTGCTGCATGCCGCCGGAGAGCTGCTTGGGGAAATGGTCGACGAAGCTGCCCAACCCGACGCGCACCGCCCAGTCGCGGGCGACCTTCAGCCGCTCGGCTTCCGCCACGCCCTTCTCGCGCAGGCCGAAAGCGATGTTCTGCTGCACCGTCAGCCACGGAAACAGGGTGTAACTCTGGAAGACGAAGCCGCGATCGGCGCCCGGTCCGGAGACAGGCGCGCCATCGAGCAGGATGCGCCCCTCGCTCGCCGTCTCCAGCCCGCCGATGATGCGCAGCAAGGTCGACTTGCCGCAGCCGGAGGGGCCGAGGATGGTGATGAAGTCGTTGTCGGCGACGGTGAGCGAGGTCGGCATCAGCGCCCGCGTCGGCTCGCCGCCGCGCTGCGCCGGAAAGACCTTGCCGACATTCTCGATGACAAGCTTGCTCATGCGCGCGCCCACGGGAACAGGCGCTGATTGACCGCCTTGAAGAGGAAATCCGAGATAAGGCCGATGAGGCCGATCACGATGATGCCGAAGATGATCTGGCCGGTGTTCAGCAGCGCCTGGCTGTCGGTGATCATGTGGCCGATGCCCGACGAGGAGCCGATCAGCTCGGCGACGATGACATAGGTCCAGGCCCAGCCGAGCACGAGGCGGAAGATCTCGGCGATCTCCGGCGCCGCATTCGGCAGCATGACGCGGCGCACGACCGAGCGGTCGGTCGCGCCCAGCGTATAGGCGGCATCGACCAGATCGCGCCGGATCGAGCCGACCGAGACCGCGATCATCAGGATGAGCTGGAAGACCGAGCCGATGAAGATGACGAGCAGCTTCTGCGTCTCGCCGATGCCGGCCCAGAGGATCAGCAGCGGAATGAAGGCCGAGGCCGGCAGGTACCGCGCGAAGGAGACAAAGGGCTCCAGAAAGGCCTCGATCGGCTTGTAGGCGCCCATCAGGATGCCGATCGGAAGGGCGACGATGACGGCAACGATGAAGCCGCCGACGACGCGCCAGATCGTCATCATGATGTCGAAGCTGAAGCCGTAGCGGACCATCAGGTTGTAGCCCTCGCCAACCATGGTCAGCGGATCGGCCAGAAACAGGCGCTGGACATAGCCGCCGAAGGTCGCGACCGACCAGAGCGCCACGAACAGCACGAAGAAGGCGAGGCCGTAGCCGAAGCGGGCGGCCGTCGAGACGGGTTGAAGAGGTCTCATCGCACTATCGTTCCGGTCACGGCCATGGCCAGTTGCTTCCAGGGTTCGATCGACCAGAAGCCGGCGGCAGCACCGGAGGTCGAGGGGAGGACGTATATGTCGGTTCCGGCCAGCATCTCTGCCTGCCGCCCATAGGCGAGCCGACCTTCGCCGAATCCGAGTGCCGCCTGCGCCGCGCGCTTGCCGTTGAAGGCGAGGATGCGCGGCCCATGTGCGGCGATCCGGGCCGCGAGGCCGGTCACGTCGAAATGGCTGCCGCGCAGGGCGGAATCCGGGCCGGAGCTGCGCTTGGCGACATCGGTCAGCCCGATGCCGTAGCGCGTCACGGTCCTGAAATCCTCCGGCCGGAGCCGGACCGGGACGAGCCCGATCTGGTAGAGCACCGGCCAGAACTTGTTGCCCGGGCCGGCATAATAGGCGCCGCGCCTCGCTGAAGCGGCGCCGGCCTGCGTGCCGCAGAAGACGACGCTCAAGCCAGGCTCCAGGACATCCGGCAGGATGCCGTCGTTCACACCAGCACAATTCGCCTTCACCTGCAGCCCTCATCCTGAGGAGCCGCGGAGTGGCGTCTCGAAGGATGCTCCAGATGGTCCCCGAGCCTCGCGAAGAACCCTTCGCGACGCCAGCCCTTTCGGGATGGCTCCTCGGCATGAGGGATCGCGGAAGTCCGAAGCAACTCCTTCGACTTCACTTGCTGACGTTCACTTGCCGGCGACGAACTTCGTGTCGACGAGCGTGGCGAGATCGGGCTTCGCCTTGATCAGACCGATCTCGAGCAGCAGGTCGGCGGCCTTGGCCGAGAAGGCCTGCCAGTCGCCGGAGAAGAACTTCTTGTTGCCCTCGGCATCGGACCAGCGCAGGAACGCCGCCGATTTGCCGAACTGCTCGCCGGTCTGCTTCACGTCGGCGCCCATGATCTCGTAGGCCTTGGCCTGCTCCTTCTTGATCAGGTCGAGCGCCTCGAAATAGCTCTGGGCGAGTGCAGCCGCCGCCTTGTCGTTGACGAGGAAGGCGGGCGTGCAGCCGAAGGTGTCCATCACCATCGGATAATCGAGGGTGGTGGCGATGATCTTGCCGGCATCCGGCTTGTCGCGGACGGTCGAGAGATAGGGCTCGTAGGTCATCGCGGCGTCGTTCTGGCCGGCGATGAAGGCCTGCGCGGCGGGGCCGGGCTCCATGTTGACGACGCTGACGTCCTTCACCGACATGCCGTTTTCCTTGAGCATCCAGGCCAGCGCGAAATAGGGCGAGGTGCCCGGGGCGGAAGCCGCGACCGTCTTGCCCTTCAGGTCCTTGATCGAGCCGACCCCGTTGCGCACAGCCATGCCGTCGGCGCCATAGCTCTTGTCGAGCTGGAAGATCTGCTTGGTCTTGATGCCGGCCGCATCCCAGACGATCCAGGTCTCGACCGTGGTCGCGGCACACTGGATGTCGCCCGAGGCGATGGCGAGGTGGCGGTCCTTCTGCGGGATCTTCTTGATTGTGACGTCGAGGCCGTTCCTGGCGAAGATGCCGGCCTCCTTGGCGAGCACCAGCGGTGCGAAGCCGGTCCACCCGGAGATGCCGATATTGACCTTGGTCTGCGCCTGGGCGCCGCCTGCCGCGAGCAGGGCCGCAAGGCCGAAGCCGAAGGCGGCACTGACGCGCTTGAAAACTGCCATGGTTGAAACCTTTCCCCTGCTTTTGCGGCTGACGCCCCGCTCAGACGCCTAAACGCCATCAGCGGGGAGATGCAACCTTCGTTCCAAATCAGGTTAAATGCATATGCAAAACCGTCAAGCGGTCGATCACCGCCGCTAGGGAAAGCCATGACATTCTCTCGTTTGACAGGGCGGGAGGAATTTCCTCCCCTTCGCCCGCCAGCGCGACTGCGCCCTTATTTCTTGAGTCGAGGTTTCCGAATGAACGGCGCCGACCGCCTTTGCGACACCCTTCTGATCAACGGCGTCGATACCTGCTTCGCCAATCCCGGCACGTCGGAGATGCACTTCGTCGCCGCGCTCGACCGCAAGCCGCAGATGCGTTGCGTCCTCGGCCTGTTCGAGGGCGTGGTGACCGGCGCCGCCGACGGCTATGCCCGCATGGCGGACAAGCCGGCCGCGACCCTGCTGCATTGCGGTCCCGGCATGGCGAACGCACTCGCCAACATGCACAATGCAAGGCGCGCCCGCACGCCGATGATCAACGTCGTAGGCGACCACGCGACCTATCATCTCGTCCATGACGCGCCGCTGACCAGCGACATCGAGAGCCTCGCGCATCCGATGTCGCATTTCGTCCGCCGCATCGCGACGGCCGAGGATGTCGGCCCGGCGATCGGCGAGGCCTATGTCGCGTCGCTGACCCTGCCCGGCGTTACCACGGTCATCCTGCCGGCCGACTGCGCCTGGGGCAGCGTCGAGCCGGCTACGCTCAAGCCGACCGAACTGCCGGCGTTGAAGAGCGTCGATTCCGCCGTGATCCGCGAAGTCGCGACCGGCCTGCGCAAGCATGGCAAGCGCGCGGCGATCATGCTGACCGGCCTGGCGCTGCGCGAGAAGCCGATGGAGATGGCCGCCCGCATCTGTGCGGCGACCGGCGCCCAGATCTTCAGCCAGATGTCGAACGGGCGCATTCAGCGCGGCGCCGGCCGAGTCGCCATGCCGAAGGTGTTCTATCCGATCGACAAGGCGCTCGATCAGCTCAAGGACGTCGACTACCTCGTGCTCGTCGGCGCGCAGACCCCGGTCGGCTTCTTCGCCTATCCCGGCAAGCCCGGCCGCCTGATCCATGACGGCTGCGAGGTCGCGACGCTCGCCAGCCCCGGCGACGACCTGCCGGCGTCGATCACGGCGCTTGCCGAGGAGATGGGCGCAACGAAGATCGCGCCGGCCTATATCGCCCCGTCGCGCAAGGAGCAGCCCGGCTTGCCGACCGGAAAGCTCGACGCCGACAAGGCTTGTGCCATCGTCTCGGCGCTGCTGCCGGAAAACTGCATCGTCTGCGACGAGTCGGTCTCCTCGGGCCGCAGCTTCTACTATGACTGCCACAGCGCGCCGCAGCACGACTACATCCAGCTCACCGGTGGCGCGATCGGCGAAGGCATCCCGCTTGCCATCGGTGCGGCCGTCGCCTGCCCCGACCGCAAGGTCATCGGCATGCAGGCCGACGGCTCCGGCATGTACACCGTGCAGGGGCTGTGGACGCAGGCGCGCGAGAATCTCGACATCGTCACCGTCGTCTTCGCCAACCGGACCTACCAGATCCTGCATGGCGAGATGCGTGCCGTCGGCGTCAACGACTTCGGCCGCAACGCCACGCTGATGCTCAACATCGACGAGCCCGCGCTCGACTGGGTGTCGATGGCCAAGGGCATGGGCGTGGAAGCCGCGCGTGCCGCGACGGCCGAGGAGTTTGCCAGCCTGTTCAAGGCAGCGCTCGCCAGGAAGGGGCCGTTCCTGATCGAGGCGGCGATCTGAGGCTGCGACCGCACCTTCGCCCCTAGGGGGAGAAGGCGGCATCGCGCAGCGCCGACGGAGATGCGCGGCGCGCAATCACATGAAAAGGGCCGCTTGGGCGGCCCTTTTCTCATCCGTCCGCTTCGCAGACTCCTTTCTCGCCAAGGAAAGAAGGGAGACTACGCCTTGAAACCGGCGAGGAAGGCATCGAGGCAGTCGCCGATCGCCGCGATGGCGTAGCCGCCCTCCTGAACGACCAGGGTCGGCAGGCCGAACGCCTTCACCTGCCGGCCGATCGAGCCAAAGTCGGAAGCTTCGAGCTTGAGCACGCCGATCGGGTCGTCCTTGTGCGCGTCGTAGCCGAGCGCGATCACCAGCACCTCGGCGCCGAATTCGCGGATCGCCTTGCCGGCGCGATCGACGGCAGCCTGCATTTCGGCTCCGCCCGCCCCGTGCGCGAGCGGCAGATTGAGGTTGAAGCCCTCGCCCGGCCCGTTCCCGCGCTCGTCGGCATAGCCGGTGAAGAAGGGGTAGTAGTTCACCGGATCGGCATGGACCGAGATCGTCAGCACATCGTCGCGGCGATAGAAGATCTGCTGCGTGCCGTCGCCATGATGGGCGTCGACGTCGAGGATCGCGACCTTGCCGAACTTCGAGCGCAGGCGCTGCGCCGCGACCGCCGTGTTGTTGATGTAGCAGAAGCCCGAGGCGCGGTCGGCGCGGGCATGATGGCCCGACGGCCGGCACAGCGAATACACCGCGCGCTCGCCCCCGAGGATCGCATCGGCTCCGGACACGGCGGTCTCGGCCGAGCGCAGCGTCGAATGCCAGCAATGCTCGCCCACGGGAACCGAGAGATCGCCGAGATACCAGCCCATCTGGCCGACGATGCCGGTCGGGCGGCAAGGCGGCCGGACATCCTCGTCCGGACGGCCGCTCCAATAGGGGAAGGTGTTCGGCCAGGCTTCCGGACCCCGCTCGGGCAGCGCCTTCCAGCGCTCCCAGAGCCCTTCCAGGAAGCGGACGAAACCCTCGTCATGAACCTTCAGGATCGGATCGACGCCATGTGCGGCCGGCTGCTCCGGCGCGATGCCGTGCTTCGCCAGCGCGCCAAGAAGCTTCTCCGTCCGCTCCGGCAGGTCCTTGGGCGCGACGACCTTGCCGAAGCGCATGTATTGCTGGGGATCGTGAAGGGCTTGATCGGGGTGGTAGAAGGCGCGCATCAGGCGAAGCATCCTCGTCAGCAGCGAGGCAACCGGCGCCTCGCGAACGGATGCTAGCAACGGCGGCCGCAACGGTCAGCAGCGTCGGCGCGGCCCGCCCCTGCGTCGGGGGCGGAGCAGCCCGCTCACGAGGCCGGCGAGAGCAGCGCCGCCAACTCGCGCGCCAGCGCGTCGATCTCGAAACGCTCCGGCCTGTACCAGTCGGTCGAGCCGTTGAGCGCACCGAGCAGGAAGAGGCGCAGCACGTCCGGCGAACGCTCCGTTGGCAACGCGCCGGCCTGCTGCAGCTCGGCGATCAGCCCGCGCCAGACGTCTTCATAGGCGCGGCGCACGGCGCGCACGCTTTCCAGCGCCGGCACGGAACCGAAATTGAAGACCTTGATGCTGGCCGAGGTGTAGTCGCCATGGCCGTGCAGCGCCGAAAGGTGGCCGCGGATCGCGGCCTCCAGCCGTTCGCGCGGCGGCGCGGCCTCAGTCGTTGCGAGCGCCGCCACGACACCTTCGTGCACGAAGCGGACTCCGTCATTGACCACCGCCTCGACGATCTCCTCCTTCGAGGCGAAATGATAGTAAAGGCTCGCCTTGCGGATGCCGACGGCCTCCGCGATCTCTCGCAGCGTGGTCTGATGATAGCCGCCGCTGCGGAGCAGCCGCGCCGCGTGATCGAGGATCAGGCGGCGGGAGCCGCCCTCGGCATGACCGGCGCCCTTTTCGGCTGCGATGCTCACAGCCGCTTCGCGACCTCTTCGAGCATGACCTCGGTGGCGCCCCCGCCGATCGCCTGGACGCGCGCGTCGCGAGTCATGCGCTCGATCGCGCTCTCGCGCATGTAGCCCATGCCGCCGTGGAACTGCAGGCAGTCATACATGACTTCGTTGACCAGTTCGCCGCAGTAGGCCTTGACCATCGAGACCTCGCGGGTCGCGTCGAAGCCCTGCGCGTCGAGCCAGGCGGCGTGATAGACGAGCTGCCGGCCGGCCTCGACCTTGCTCGCGAGTTCGGCGAGGCGCTGGCGGATCGCCTGCTTCTCCCAGAGCGGCGCGCCGAAAGCCTTGCGCGTGCGGACATAGTCCAGCGTCAGGTCGATCGCGGCCTGCGCCTCGCCCATCGCCATGGCGCCGATCACGGTGCGCTCGTTCTGGAAGTTGCTCATGATCGCGTAGAAGCCGCGCCCTTCCTGCCCGAGCATGTTCTCGGCCGGCACGCGGCAATCGACGAAGGAGAGCTCGGCGGTGTCGGATGAGCGCCAGCCATGCTTGTCGAGGGCGCGCGAGACCGAGAAGCCCGGCGTGCCCTTCTCGACGAGGAAGATCGAGACCGATTGAGAGGGCTTGCCCTGCGGGTCGGTCTTGGCGGCAACGCAGTAGAGATCGGCATAGACGCCGTTGGTGATGAACATCTTGGCGCCGTTGAGGACGTAGTGATCGCCCTCGCGCCGCGCGGTGGTGCGGATGCCCTTAACGTCCGAGCCGGCATCGGGCTCGGTGACGGCGACCGCGACGATCTTCTCGCCGGCGATCACCGCAGGCAGGTATTGATCCTTCTGCGCCTTCGAGCCGGCATTGGCGATGTGAACCGAAGCCATGTCGGTGTGCACCAGTGCGGTGATGGCGACGCCCCCAAAGGTCGAGCGCCCCAGTTCCTCGGCCAGCACCACGGTCGCGAGCGTGTCCATCTCCGAGCCGCCATATTCGGCGGGATAGCGGATGCCGAAGAAGCCGAGCTCGCCCATGCGGCGCAGCACTTCGCGCGGAACGAAGCCGTCCTCCTCCCATTTCAGGGCATGCGGCTTGATCTCGGTCTCGACGAAGCGGCGGACCTGATCGCGCAGCGCCTCATGCTCCTCGGTGAAATAGGGCGAGCGGCGGGCACCCTCGCCTGCGAATTTCTCGGCTGCCGACATGGCCTGCTCCTGCTTGACCGCAGTCTCGCGATCTGACTACCTACCGGACGGTAGGTGAATGTCGAGGCGAGATCAAGGCGCCCATTCTACCTGCGAGCCCTCATCCCGAGGAGCGCCGGACGCGCGTCTCGACGGATGGTCCGGAAGGCTCCGGTACAAACTGGAGCATCCTTCGAGATGCCGCGTTCGGCGGCTCCTCGGGATGAGGGCTGAGGAAACGATCGCGGAAAAGGCACATGGCGCAGACCGATCCGATCACGTCGACAACCTCTCCTCCGCTCTCCCTGATGATCGAGACGCTGCGCGAGCGGCACGCACTGGTCGCGGCGGGCGGCGGCGAAAAGCTGCGTGCCCGGCACGAGGCACGCGGCAAGATCATGGTGCGCGAGCGCATCGACCTGCTGCTCGACCCGCAGAGCCCCTTCCTCGAACTGTCGCCGCTCGCCGCATGGGGCCTCTATGGCAACGAGGTACCCGGCGCGGGCATCGTCACCGGCATCGGCATCGTCCAGGGCCGCGCCTGCATGATGATCGCCAACGACGCGACGGTGAAGGGCGGCTCCTTCTTCGCCGAGACGGTGCGCAAGCATCTGCGCGCGCAGGAGATCGCCGAGGAGCATCGCCTGCCCTGCCTCTACCTCGTCGATTGTGGGGGCGCCTTCCTGCCCGAGCAGGATCGGGTCTTCCCCGACCGCGATCATTTCGGCGGCAGCTTCTACAACCAGTGCCGGATGTCGGCGGCCGGCATTCCGCAGCTCTCGATCGTCTTCGGCGGGGCGACGGCGGGCGGCGCCTATATCCCGGCGCTCTCCGACCAGGTGATCATGGTGAAGGGCACCGGCCGCATCCATCTCGGCGGGCCGCCGATCGTGAAGGCGGCCGTGCACGAGATCGTCGACGGCGAGACGCTGGGCGGCGCGGAAATGCACACCCT
>NZ_JBIWYK010000006.1:0-21085 GCF_044752385.1 Allobosea sp. CER48
TGCCCCCGCTCCTCGCGGACATCGGTCATTGCCGATGCGGTTCCGATCGCGCGGGCAAGAGCCTGGGCCAGCGGGTGCGCGCTCGCGGCGGCGAGCGCGCCGATCTCATCCCGGCGTTCAGGCGGCAGCGCCACGGGGTTGAGGATGTCCGGTTCGGGCAGCGTCAACGTGCCGGTCTTGTCGAAGACGGCGATGTCGGCCTCGGCGAGGCGTTCCAGCGCGTCGCCCTCCTTGAGCATGATCTTGCGCCTGAACAGGGCGGAGGCCGCGACGACCTGCACGGCTGGAATGGCGAGGCCGAGCGCGCAGGGGCAGGTGATGATCAGCACGGTGACGGCGATCATCAACGCCTCGGGCCATGCCAGCCCCCAGGCCAGCCAGCCGAGGAAGGTCGCTGCAGCCAGCGTATGGACGACCGGAGCATAAAGCCGCGCAGCCCGGTCCGACAGGCGAACATAGCGCGAGCGGCTGCCGACGGCCTGGTTCATCAGCCGGTCGATCTCGTCGAGCAGGGTGCACTCACCGGCGGCCTCGACGCGCACGGTCAGGGTGCCGGTGAGGTTGAGCGTTCCGGCATGCACGCGTTCGCCCTGCCCGACCGCTGCCGGCGCTGTCTCGCCGGTGACGAGACTCTGGTCGAGTTCGGAACGGCCGGTCTCGACGACGCCATCGACCGAGACGCGTTCGCCAGGCCGCACGAGGACGCGATCGCCGGGCGCGATCGCGGCGATCGGCGTGATCGTCCAGCTACCGTCGGCGGCGAACCTTGTCGCCGTCTCGGCCTTGAGCGCGGCGAGGTTGCCGGCGAGGTCCCGGGTGCGCCGCCGCATGAGCTGGTCGAGATAGCGGCCGATCAGCAGGAAGAAGAGCAGCATGACCACGCCGTCGAAATAGGCGTGGCGGCCATGTGTCCAGGTTTCCGCGACGGACATGGCGAGCGCCAGCACCACGCCGATGGTGATCGGTACGTCCATGTTGACCGCGCCGGCCTTCAGCGCCCTGAGCGCGCTCTCGAAGAAGGGGCGGCCGGCATAGGCGGCGGTCGGCAGCGCGATCAATGCGGAGAGCCAGTGGAAGAAGTCCCGCGTCGTCGGGTCGATATCGGCGCTGTTGCCGGACCAGACCGCAACCGAGAGCAGCATGATGTTCATCGAGGCGAAGCCGGCGACGCCGAGGCGGCGCAGCAGGCTGCGTTCTTCGGCGGCGGCGCCGTCCTCCTGCCGCTCCGGCGCGAAGGGGTAGGCCTTGAAGCCGAGCGCGGCGAGCTTGTCGACGACCGCCTCAGGCCGCAGCAGCGCCTCGCGCCATTCGACCGAGACGCGCTTCAGCGCGAGGTTGACGCGGGCGCCGAGAATGGCGGGTTCGCGTCCAAGGCCACTCTCGATCGCCTGCATGCAACCGGCGCAGCGGATGCCGTCGACCGCAAGCTCCATGCTGGCGACGCCATCATCGCGGTGGCGCACGAACACCGAGAGGTCCCGGACCGAGTGATCCTGCGCCGTCATCTCACTTCTCCGGCAGGGTGATGCGGCTGCGCGAGACGAAGACGACCTCCTCGCCGCGCCGTGCCTGCAGTTCGAGTATCCAGGAGCCGGCCTCGATATGATCGAAGCGCGCCTCGTAGAGGCCCGGCTGGCGCTCGCTCAGGATAACGTCGTGATCCCGCGCGGATGTCGCGGGATGGCGCAGCCGGCCCGTCGCCGCATAGCCGGAGAGAGGCTGGCCGAGGCGGTCCGCCAGCGCGACGCCGAGCGTAGCTCCCTCGCCCTGGCGCGCCAACGTGGCTGCAGCCTTCCAGCCGCGCGCGTCACGCTCGTGCTGGCGCGCGATCTCCTCGTTGAAATGCTGGCTGGTTTCGTAGGCGCTACGGGTCTCGACACCGGGCATGGTGCGCAGCGCCACCGTCATGATCGTCGCGTTGACCGAGACGATGACGCCGAAGAACAGCACCAGCATCGCGGCGACCATGCGCCCGGTCAGCGCGAAGGGGCGGCGCGGGCGCGGGGCGGCGGGGGTGTCGCAGGACATCAGGAAAACTCCGCAGCAGCTCATGGTTTGGCTCCGGGCGCCATGAAGTGGTCGGTCGCGCGCACGGTCTCCCCGGCGAAGAGATCCGAGGCGGTGATGGTGATGGCCTGCGACGCTTCCAGCGGCACGCCGGCCGGCACGGTGACGAGCACGCGCACCTCGCGCGAGGCGTCGGGATCGACGGTCACGACCGGGCGCAGATCGGCGGTGGGCGCGGCACCGACCACGTCGATGCGGATGCCCGGCAAGCCGTCCACGGTGAGCGCGAAGGGTCGATCCTCCGGGCGCTTGTTGAGCAGGCGGACGGCATAGGCGTTGCGGATCGAGCCGTCGCTCAGCGTCACGAAGAGTGGCGCGCGTTCGTGCAGCACCGAGATATCCGCGGTGCGGCGCGTCGCGAGCTGCCAGAGCATGGCGCCGCCGACGACGAGGATCAGTGCCGCATAGATCAACGTGCGCAGCCGCAGCGGGCGATAGATGGCCGCGAGGCCGGCCATGCGCCGCTTGACGTTGGTTTCGGTGTCATAGGCGATCAGCCGCTGGGGACGGTCGACCTTGGCCATCACAGTGTCGCAGGCGTCGATGCAGAGCCCGCACTGGATGCAGTCGAGCTGGGCACCCTCGCGGATATCGATGCCGACCGGACAGACGGCGACGCATTGATGGCAGTCGATGCAGTCCCCCGCCGGTGCGCCCTGCGCCTTCAGCTTCAGGGCCTGCTTGACCGAGACGCGCGGCTCGCCGCGGTCGTAGCGATAGGTGACGTTGAGCGCCTCGTCGTCGGTCAGGGCCGCCTGGATGCGCGGCCAGGGGCACATGAACTTGCAGACCTGCTCGCGCATGACGCCGGCGAGCGAATAGGTGGTGAAGGTCAGGATCGCGATCCAGACATAGGCGGAGATCGGCGCGGTGAAGGTCGCGAGCTCCCGCACCAGGGTGGGCGCATCGGCGAAGTAGAGGACCCAGGCGCCGCCGGTCCACCAGGCGATGACGAGCCAGACCGCGTGCTTGGCGCTCTTGCGCCAGAGCTTGCCGAAGCTCCACGGCGCCCCGTCCAGTCGCATGCGCTCGCGGCGATCACCCTCGAAGAAGCGCTCGACGGCGAGGAAAAGGTCGGTCCAGACCGTCTGCGGGCACAAATAGCCGCACCAGACCCGCCCGGCGACGGCATTCATCAGGAACAGGACGAATGCCGCCATGATCAGCAGGCCGGTGAAGTAGTAGACCTCCTGCGGCCAGATCTCGATGAAGAAGAAGTAGAATCGGTTGTTGGCGATGTCGGCCAGCACCGCCTGGTTGGGCAGATGCGGGCCGCGATCCCAGCGCAGGAACGGCAGCAGGTAGTAGATGCCGAGACACAGGAACAGGATGAGCCACTTCGCGCGCCGGTACGGGCCGGAGACGCTCTGCGGATAGACCTTCGCCGACGCCGCGAAGAGCGGGATGTCGTCGGAATCGGCCCCAGCCGTACTCACGCTACTGCCCTCCCCCCAGCGAATGGACGTAGACGGTCAGCGCCTTCAGCGTGGCCTCGTCGAGGCGGCCTCCCCAGGCCGGCATCACGCCGTTGCGGCTGTTGCTGATGGTCTCGGTGAGCGACGCCATGTCCATACCGTAGAGGCTGATGGCATCGGTCAGGTTGGGCGCGCCCATCTCCTGGTTGCCCTTGCCGGCCGGGCCGTGACAGGCCGCGCAGTTGTCGGCGAAGAGCTTGCGCCCCAGCACCAGGTTGGCCTTGGGCTCGGTCGACAGGCCGGCGAGCTCGCGGACATGGTTCGCGACGGCGTTGATCTCGTCGCGCTTGAGCATGCCGTCGCGGCCGAAGGCCGGCATCTGGCTTAGCCGCGTCTCGTCATTGCCGGCGACGCGGATACCGTGGCGCAACGTCTGCATGATCGCGTCGAACGAGCCGCCCCAGAGCCAGTCGTCGTCGTTCAGGTTGGGATAGCCTTTGGCACCGGCGCCGCCGACGCCGTGGCAGGCCGCGCAATTGTCGCCGAAGGCAGCCTTGCCCTGCGCCATTGCGATCTGGAACAGGGTCGGGTCGGCCTTGATCTGTGCCGGCGTCGCATCCGCCATGCCCGCCGCCTGGGCGGTGCGCTGCGCCTTCAGCCTGGCCATCTCCACGCCGATATCGGAGCGGGTGGCGTAGCCGATCACGCCCCTGGTGGCGTCGGACAGCATCGGCCAGGCCGGGTAGACGATCCAGTAGCCGAACGACCAGACGATGGTGGCGTAGAAGATGCCGAGCCACCAGCGCGGCAGCGGTGTGTTGAGCTCGCGGATACCGTCCCATTCGTGGCCGGTGGTGGCGATGCCGGTGTGAGGGTCGATCTCGACAGCGTGGACCTTTGGGGCGTCGTGGTGCTGGTCCATGGTTTTAGTCCTCGCGCAGCGGATTGAGCGCGGCCTGCTCGAAGCGGGCGCGGTTCTTCGGCCAGAAGGCGTAGATGCAGACGCCGAGGAAGACGGCGACGAAGTAGAGAAGGCCGACGGACTGGGCGAAGCCGGCGAGCCAGTGATAGGTCGATTGCATGGCAGCCTCGCTCAGCGAATGTTGGCCTTGTCGTCGTAGAGCTTGAAGTCGACCAGCGTGCCGAGGGCCTGGAGATAGGCGATCAGGGCGTCGGCTTCGGTGATGCGCTGCGGATCGCCGTCGAAATCTCGCGACTGCGCCTTTGGATAGCGCTTCTCCAGATCAGGCTGGCCGGGATGGTCCGGCGTCGCCTGCGCCTTCAGGTCGCTCTGCGCCTGCGCGATCATCTCGTCGCTGTAGGGCACGCCGCCGGCGCGGTTGGCGCGCAGATCGTCGGCGATGTCGCTGTAGTTCAGTTCGGTCTTCGCCAGGAACGGGTAGCCCGGCATGATCGACTGCGGGACGACGGCGCGCGGCTCTGCCAGATGCGCCCGCTGCCACTCGTCGGAGTATTTGCCGCCGACGCGGGCAAGGTCGGGCCCGGTGCGCTTGGAGCCCCACTGGAACGGCTTGTCGTACATGCTCTCGGCGGCGAGCGAGTAGTGCCCGTAGCGCTCGACCTCGTCGCGCAGGGGCCGGATCATCTGGCTATGGCAGTTGTAGCAGCCCTCGCGCACATAGATGGCGCGGCCCGCCAGCTCGAGCGGGGTGTAGGGACGCATGCCCTGCACCGTCTCGATCGTGTTCTTGAGGTAGAACAGCGGCGCGATCTCGACGAGGCCGCCGACCGAAATCACCAGCAGCACGCCGATGACCAGGATGATCGAGTTGGTCTCGAAGATCTTGTGCTTGGCCCAGAGCGAGCGGCGCGCGGGCTTGTGTTCGATGCTCGTCATTCCCCGAAACTCCTCAGGCGGCTGCCAGCGCGGACGGCATGTCGTCGGAACGCGGCATTTCGGCCGCGCTTTCGGAGCGCACGGTCATCCAGAGGTTGAAGGCCATGATCAGCGCGCCGATCAGGAACAGGGCGCCGCCCATCGCGCGGATCACATAGAAGGGGTGCATCGCCGCGACGGTCTCGATGAAGGAATACTCGAGGAAGCCGAGCGAGGTGTAGGCGCGCCACATCAGGCCCTGCAGGATGCCGGAGACCCACATCGCGGAGATGTAGAGGACGATGCCGAGCGTCGAGACCCAGAAGTGCCAGCTCACCAGCTTGAGCGAGTAGAGGCCCTTGCGGTTCCAGAGCCAGGGCACGAGGCAGTAGATCGCGCCGAAGGAGATGTAGGCGACCCAGCCGAGCGCACCGGAATGGACGTGGCCGATGGTCCAGTCGGTGTAGTGCGACAGGCCGTTCACCGCCTTGATCGACATCAGGGGACCTTCGAAGGTCGACATGCCGTAGAAGGCGAGCGAGACCACCATCATCCGCAGCACGGGATCGGTGCGCAGCCGGTCCCAGGCTCCCGACAGCGTCATGATGCCGTTGATCATGCCGCCCCAGGAGGGCATCCACAGCATGATCGAGAAGGTCATGCCGAGCGTCTGCGCCCAGTCCGGCAGCGCGGTGTAGTGGAGGTGGTGCGGGCCGGCCCAGATGTAGATGAAGATCAGGGCCCAGAAGTGGATGATCGAGAGCCGGTAGCTGTAGATCGGCCGCTCCGCGCGCTTCGGCACGAAATAGTACATGATCGCGAGGAAGCCGGCGGTGAGGAAGAAGCCGACGGCGTTATGGCCGTACCACCACTGGAACATCGCATCCTGCACGCCGGACCAGAGGCCATAGGAGCGCGGCGACAGGATCGAGACCGGCACGGCGACGTTGTTGCCGATGTGCAGGACCGCGATGGTCAGGATGAAGCCGAGATAGAACCAGTTCGCCACATAGATATGCGGCTCCTTGCGCTTCATCACCGTGCCCAGGAAGACCAGGAGATAGACGACCCAGACGATGGTCAGCCAGAGGTCGGCGTACCATTCGGGCTCGGCGTACTCCTTGCCCTGGGTGATGCCGAGCAGGTAGCCGGTGCCGGCGATGACGATGAAGAGGTTGTAGCCGAGGACGACGAACCAGGGCGAGAGCGTGCCGGCGAGCCGTGCGCGGCAGGTGCGCTGCACGACGTAGAACGAGGTACCGATCAGCACGTTGCCGCCGAAGGCGAAGATCACCGCGGAGGTGTGCAGCGGGCGCAGGCGCCCGAAATTGATCCAGGGCAGGTCGAAATTGAGGGCCGGGAAAGCGAGCTGCGAGGCGATGATCAGCCCCACCGCAAAGCCGGCGATGCCCCAGACCATCGCGGCGACGGTCGCGAACTTGACCGGTTCCATGTTGTAGTTCGGCTTTCCGGCGATCTCCTGCGGCTGGACCGCCGGAGCACCGTCGAAGCACCGGTTCGCGATCAGGATGACGCTGGCGGCCGCCGCCACGACGCCGATCATCGCATGGAAGGCGTAGCCGGAATTCTCGGTCAGCGCCGAGATCACGATCAGCGGCAGCACGCAGGCCGCAGCGATCAGCATCCCGATCATTTCGCCGACGGTCGCTTGCCTGACTTGCGCCTGCCTGACTGGGCTTGCCGTTGCCGTCACATTCGACTCCCGCTTCGTCGCCGGCGCATGAGCGCGCCATGAAGGGGAGGCTTAGCGAGCGGCCGGCGGCCGGGCGTTGATTCAGGTCAAGGGAAGCGCGGCAGGGGTGCGGCGAGAGCGCGCAGGCCTCAGGCCGCGACCATGCTCATGCGCTCGGGGTTCATCACGCGCACGCCGCCGGGCACGATCAGGATCGTCTTGTCCTTGGCGAGGCGCGTGAAGGTGCGGCTGACGGTCTCGATGGTCAGGCCGAGGAAGTCGGCGATGTCCTGCCGGGTCATCGGCAGCGGCACGGTGACGGATGGCTTGCCCAGGCGCGCCCAGCGCTGCTGCATGCCGAGCAGGAAGCAGATCAGCTTCTCTTCGGCGGTACGCCGCCCGAGCAGCATCATCTGCTCATGGGCGAGAGTCAGCTCATGCGTGGCGAATTCATGCAGGCGCTTCAGCAGATGCGGCTTGGCGTCGACGAGCGCCGTATAGGCACTTCGCGAGAAGGCGCAGGCCGTAACATCGCCGATCGCATCGGCCGAGAATCCATAGGCCTCGCGCATCGCAAGCCCGAGGAAATCCCCCGGCAGGGCAAAGCCGACCACCTGCCGGCGGCCATCCGCGAGCAGCTTGTAGAGCCGCACCACGCCGGCCGTGACGTTGTAGACCGACTGCGCTTCGCGGCCTTGCGTGAACAGGGTCTCGCCGGACGAGAAATGCGTGGGATGCGCCAGGGATTCGAGCAGCGCCAGCTCGTCTTCCGAGAGCGAGGCACAGACACTCACCAGGCGAACCATGCAGCTGCGGCAGTTGCCTTCACCGCGGTGCGCGGCGCTACAGGCCGAAGGGTGGCAGTTCACGATCGCATCTTCCCGCTAGGGCAGCGGACCGGAGCGTCGAACCGCTCTCCGGAGTACCCGCTACCCGAACTAAAGAGTAGATCGCGACTTCACGGCCGACAGGACGCGTAGCGATCTGAAGCGACCATAGCCGACGCCAACCGGGTCACAAAGCGTGCTTGCTGCCGCAGCCGACGAAATTGATCCAGATCAATGCGACACCACGCCCCCCGCAACCACCGTGCGCCCCTGAAATTCGGGAGAGCCGCACGTGACCGGCGATGACATCTTCGAGGTCGCGCGTATCGCGCCGGCCGGGGCCGACGCCGTCTACGGCCTCGTCGCCATGCTGCATCCGGCGGTGACGCCGGACGACTGGGCGGCCTTCGTGCGCGAGCATTCGCAGGACGGGGCGCGTCCGCGCGGCGTCTTCGCGCTGCGTGATGCGCGCAGCATGCCGCATGCCCTGTTCACCTTCCGCGTGGCGCAGACGATCACGGGTGGAACCACGCTCGAAATCTTCGAGCTTGCGATGCTGCGCCTGCCGGGCACGCATCTGGTGGATGCGATGCTGCGCTTCGCCAACCAGCTCGCTGTCGAGCTCGACCTGCCCAATATTTCGATCTCGCTGGAGCGCTCGGCCGCCTGGCCGCAAGACCACGACGCGCTGAAGCGCTCGGGCTTCCAGGTCGACCGCGTGATGGTCCTGGGGCGGGCCCGCATGGAGCCCGCACCCTGCAATTGACTTGCCTCAATCCGGCGCGGCACCGCCCGGAGCTGACGGCTCAGACCGCTTCGAGCGCGATGGCGATGCCCTGGCCGACGCCGATGCACATCGTCGCCAGCGCGCGCTTCTTGCCGGTCAGCGAGAGTTCGAGCGCAGCGGTTCCGGCGATGCGCGCACCGGACATGCCGAGCGGATGGCCGAGAGCGATCGCCCCGCCATTTGGGTTCACATGCGCACCATCCTCGGCGATGCCGAGATCGCGCAGCACGGCGATGCCCTGCGAGGCAAAGGCCTCGTTGAGCTCGACGATGTCGAAATCCGTCGGCTTGATGCCGAGGCGCTCGCAGAGCTTGCGCGTCGCCGGGATCGGGCCCAGCCCCATCACGCGCGGCGCGACACCGCCCGCAGCGCCACCGACGACGCGCGCCAGCGGGGTCAACCCGTACTTCGCGGCAGCCTTCTCCGAGGCGATGATCAACGCCGCGGCGCCGTCATTGACGCCCGAGGCGTTGCCGGCGGTGACGGTGCCGCCTTCCTTGCGGAACGGCGTCGGCAGCTTGGCGAGCTTCTCCAGCGTCGTGTCGCCGCGCGGATGCTCGTCGCTCTCGACGCGGATCGGATCGCCTTTCCGCTGCGGGATCGCGACCGGCACGATCTCCTTGGACAGACGGCCGTTCTGCTGGGCCGCGACGGCCTTGAGCTGCGAGCGCAGCGCGAAGGCATCCTGATCGGCGCGGCTGATCTTGCAGTCGGCCGCGACGTTCTCGCCGGTCTCCGGCATGGAATCGACGCCGTATTGCGCCTTCATCAGTGGGTTGATGAAGCGCCAACCGATCGTGGTGTCGTGGATCTCGGCATGGCGCGAGAAGGCGCTTTCGGCCTTGGGCAGCACGAAGGGCGCGCGCGACATGCTCTCGACGCCACCGGCGATCATCAGCTCGGCCTCGCCGGCCTTGATCGCGCGGGCGGCAGTGATGACGGCGTCCATCCCCGAGCCGCAGAGCCGGTTCATCGTCGTGCCCGGCACCTCCTTGGGAAGGCCAGCCAACAGCAGCGACATGCGTGCAACGTTGCGGTTGTCCTCGCCTGCCTGGTTGGCGCAGCCGAAGATCACATCGTCGACGGCACCGAAATCGACGCCGGGATGGCGCTCGACCAGGGCCTTCAGCGGCACGGCACCGAGGTCGTCCGCCCGCACCGTGGAGAGGGAGCCGCCGAAACGGCCGATCGGCGTGCGTACGTAAGCACAGATGAAAGCTTCGCTCATCGTCGGGAACTTCCCTCATGTCGCCGTCCGTCAGGACTGGCCGTCGTTCGGGTGTTCTCGCCGCCCCTCCGCGCTTTGTAAAGACGAGGCGGCGCGCCCGGCACGCGCCGCTCGCGGTGGTCTTACTTGCCCCAGCGCAGCGCCAGCGGATGGAGCTCGCGCGCCAGTTCGATCAGGCCTTCGCGGGTCTTCGGATGCAGCGGCGTCAGCGGATGGCGAACCGCCTCCGACCTGATGACCCCGCCTTCCTTCATCACCGCCTTGGCCGAGCGCAGGCCGCATTGGCGGTTCTCGTAGTTGATGATCGGCAGCACGCGGGCATAGAGCGCCGCCGCCTGCTTGCGGTCGCCGGCAGCATGCGCGGCCAGGATCGGCTTGATCAGGTCCGGGATCATCGCCGAGGTCATCGTGCCGGTAGCGCCGGCATCGAGATCGGCCATCAGGGTGATCGCCTCCTCGCCGTCGAAGGGCCCGACCACGGCGTCACCGCCGGCCTCGATCAGCGCGCGCAGCTTGTTGGCCGTGCCGGGCACCTCGATCTTGAAGTAGCGGACGAGCGGCACCTCCTTCGCCAGCCGGACCATGAAGGGCACGGTCATGGAGACGCCGGAGAGCGGCGCGTCCTGCAGGATGACCGGCAGGCCGCAGGCGTCCGTCACCGCCTTGAAATGTTCGATCATGCCCTGCTCGTCGGCCTTGAGCAGAGCGCCGTGATAGGGCGGCATCATCATCAGCATCTTGGCGCCGGCATCGGCGGCGGCCTTGGCACGCTGGGCCGCGATGCGCGTCGAGAAATGCGAGGTGGTGACGATCACCGGGACGCGACCCGCGACCTGCTCGATCGAGAGCCGCATCACCTGATCGCGTTCCTCGTCGGTAAGCAGGAACTGCTCGGAGAAGTTGGCGAGGATGCAGATGCCGTCGACGCCCTGATCGACCATCAGGTCCATGACGCGCCTGTTGCCCTCGTTGTCGAGGTCGCCATTGTCGTGGAAGATGGTCGGCGCGATCGGCAGGATGCCCTTGTAGGGTTCGGTCATGGCGTCATCTCGTCTTGGGCGGACAGGGCGGAATGCGGGCGGGCGACAAGGTCGTCAGACGGTGCTGGCGGCCTTGGGGCCGCGGAGGCGGCGGGCGATGCTGCCGACGACCGGCAGCAACAGGAGCGCGAGCCCGATCGTCATCAGGGTGGAGACCAGCGGGTTCGACCAGAAGATCGAGAGCGAGCCCTGGCTGAAGATCATCGACTGGCGGAACGCGTCCTCCGCCTTGTCGCCGATGACCATCGCCAGCACCAGCGGCGCGATGGGATAGTCCAGCTTCTTGAAGATGTAGCCGACCAACCCGAAGATCAGCGCGAGCCAGATGTCGAATTCCTTGCTCGCGGCGGTGTAGGCGCCGATGAAGCAGATCACCACGATGATCGGCCCGATGATCGAGAAGGGGATGCGCAGGATCGATGCGAAGAGCGGCACGGTGGCCAGCACGATCACGACCGCGACGACATTGCCGAGATACATCGAGGCGATCAGGCCCCAGACGAAATCCGGCCGGTCGGTGAAGAGCGTCGGGCCGGGGTTGAGGCCCCAGATCATCAGGCCGCCCATCATCACCGCCGCGGTCGCGGAGCCGGGAATGCCGAGCGCCAGCATCGGCAGCATGGCGGAGGAGCCGGCGGCATGGTCGGCCGTCTCCGGCGCGATCACGCCCTCGGGCTCGCCCTTGCCGAACTTGGCCGGGTTGCGCGAGGAGCGCTTCGCCATGGCGTAGCTCATGAACGAGGCGGCCGTCGGACCGCCGGGCGTGATGCCCATCCAGATGCCGATCAGCGAGGAGCGCAGCAGGGCGAGCCAGTAGCGCGGCAGCTTGGCGGCCGTGCGCAGCACGTCGCTGATGCGGACCTTGGCGGCCACGCCCTCGAAGCGCAGCCCCTCCTCCATCGTCAGGAGCAGTTCGCCTATGCCGAACAAGCCGATCACCGCGATCAGGAAGCTGACGCCGGCGAGCAGCACGTCGAACTCGAAGGTCAGGCGGACATTGCCCGACACCGAATCCATGCCGATGGTCGCCAGCGCGAAGCCGATCGCCATCGAGACCACCGTCTTGAAGGGCGAGGCGCCACCGAGCCCGATGAAGCTCGCGAAGGTCATGAAGTAGACGGCGAAGTACTCGGGCGACGAGAAGCGCAGCGCAAAGCTCGCGACCCAGCCCGACAGCAGCGTGATCAGGATGACGCCGGCCATGGCGCCGAAGCCGGCCGAGAGGAAGGCGAAGGAGAGAGCCTCGGTCGCCTTGCCCTGCTTGGCCATGGGGTGGCCGTCGAAGGTCGTCGCGACCGATGAGGGCTCGCCGGGAATGTTGAAGAGGATGGAGGTCGTCGAGCCGCCGAACAATGCGCCCCAGTAGAGCGAGGTCAGCAGGATGATCGCCGAGACCGGGTCCATCGAGAACGTCAGCGGCAGGAGCAGCGAGACGCCGTTGGGGGCGCCGAGGCCCGGCAGCACGCCGACGAGCACGCCGAGCAGCACCCCCGCCATCATCAGGAGGACGTGGTGGGTGGTGAGCGCGACCGAGAAGCCGTGCATCAGGTTGGCGATGTTGTCCATGCGCGTGTCCTCGCCGCTTCAGAGGCCGATGAGCGGCTCGATCGGGCCCTTGAGCAGACCGATCTGGAAGAACTTCTCGAGAGCGAAATAGAAGAACGCAGCCGTCACGAAGGCAGTGGCCAGGGTCGGCAGCCAGCCGTAGCCGCCCTGGAAGCGCATCGCGAAGACGAGATAGAGGATCGTCGCGACATACATGCCGAGCGTCGCGCTGAGCACCACGAAGGCGACGAGCGGCAACAGGAAGGACAGCACCCGCTTGCCGCGTTCGGCGTCGAGGAAGGCCTCCGCGAGCGCCGCCTTTCCGGCGACGCGCTGGCCGACCGTCAGCGCCAGCGTGCCGAGGCTCGCCAGCGCGATCAACGCTCCCGCATAGAAGGGAAAGGCGCCGGGCTGCGGGCCCGAGGAATCCCAGCCGATGCCGAATTCCAGCGAGCCCTTCACGATGACGAGCCCGAAGACCAGCGTCATGACGGCCGTCCCGATCTCTGCCCAGAAGCGGGTGATCATGCGGTGGGTTCTCCCTTACAGGGCTTGCGCGTCATGGCCGGGCTCAGAACCCGGCCATCCCGCAAGCCAGCCTTCGCGTCGTGGGAATCCCCGGACCGGCGCATTGCGCCGGCCGGAAATGACGACCCACCTTACTTCGCGACCCAGCCTTCGTTCTCGAAGACCTTCTTGTTCGCCGCCTCGTCCTTGGCGACGAAATCGGTGAGCTCCTTGCCCTTCATGAACTTCGCCGTCTGGGCCGTGCGCTGCACGAATTCCTGCCACTCCGGCGTCTTGGAGACCTTCTCCATCAGATTGGCATAGTAGGTCACGGCATCGGCCGGGACCTCCGCCGGCAGCCAGACGGTGCGCGGCATCTGGAAGGTTTCGAGCGGCAGGCCCGCTTCCTTGCAGGTCGGGATGTCGCCCCAGCCCTTGCCTTCGAAGACCGGGTCGCTCTTGGCGAGACGGACGGGCGAAAACACGCAGAGCGGCTTCACCTGACCGGCCTTCCACTGGCCGATGTTCTCGTTGGGATTGTTGACATTGGAGTCGATATGGCCGCCGGCGAGCTGCACGGCCGCGGCGCTGCCGCCCTGGAACGGCACGTAGATCCACTTCACGCCGGCAGCGTCCTGGATCATCGAGGTCAGCGTCTGGTCGGTGTCCTTCGACTGGCTGCCGCCCATCTTGAAGCCCATCGGCTTGGCCTTGACCGCCTCGACATAGGCCTTGGCGTCAGCGAAGGGGGCGTCGCCCTTGACCCAGAGCAGGAACTCGTCGAGCGCCAGCGCCGCGACCGGCGTCAGATCCGAGTACTTGTAACCGAGCTTGGCGACATAGGGCAGCAGATAGGCGTTGTTGGTGCCGAAGATCACGCGGTTCGGGTCACCCTTCGCGCCCTTGCCGTAGACATAGCCTTCGGCGCCGGAGCCGCCGCCCTTGTTCACCACCACGATCGGCTGCTCGGTGAACTTGTGCTTGGTGATGATCGACTGGATGACGCGGGCGAAGTTGTCGGTGCCGCCGCCGGCGCCGGAGGTCACGACGAACTCGATCGGCTTGGTCGGTTCCCAGGCCTGCGCCGCGCCGATGCCGCCAAGCGTGAGCGCGCCGGCGAAAGCAGCCGAAATGGCAATCGTCTTCATTCTGGTTCTCTCCCTAGGAAACTGGCTTGTGGCACCGCTCTTGCCGGCGGCTTCTTTGAATGCGTACGAAAGTCAGGCTGCGGCGCGCGCCCTGGCTTTTCCGTCCTGCGCCATCTTGATGGCGAGCGACAGCGCCGCGCGCGTGGCGCCGAGATTGGCGATGCCCTTGCCGGCGATCTCATAGGCCGTGCCATGGGCCGGCGTGCAGATCGGGAAGGGGAAGCCGCCGATCAGGGTGACGCCACGATCGAAGCCGATCAGCTTCATCGCGATCTGGCCCTGGTCGTGATACATCGTCAGCACGGCGTCGAAATCGCCGTTCTTGGCCCGCAGGAAGACGGTGTCGGACGGGAACGGCCCCTCCACCGTGAAGCCCTTGGCCTTGGCCGCCTTCACTGCCGGCTCGATCGTCTCGATCTCGTCGCGGCCGAAATTGCCGCCATCGCCGGCATGTGGATTGATGCCCGCGACCGCAATGCGCGGCGGGTTGAAGCCGGCCGCGCGCAGATTGGCGTCCGCCAGCGTCAGGGCACGCAGGATGCGCTCCTGCGTGATGTTCTTCGCCACCTCGGAGAGCGGGATGTGCGAGGTGACGCGAGCGTTCCAGAGCTTGTCGAGGATGTTGAATTCGCTCGCCGCGCCCTCGAAGCCGATGGCATCGCGCACGAAGCGGATCTCGTCGTCATAGCCGGGATAGGCGAAGCGCATCGCCGCCTTGTTGAACGGCGTGAAGAACACGGCGTCGGCCTTGCCCGACGCCGCGAACTGCAGCGCGCGGCGGAAATTCTCGGTCGCGGCCTTGCCACCGGCAAGCGTTGCGGTGCCGCGCTTGAGCTCGGCAGGATCATGGTTGGCGAGATCGACGAAAACGGGCTTGTCGCCGAGCGGCAGCGCGTCGCCATCCTTCACGACCTGCACCTGCGGATCGACGCCGCCATCCTTGACGCCGAGATCGAGCAGCCGCTTGTCGCCGAACACGACGTAGCGCGCGGCAGCACGGAGGTCGGCCTCCGAAAGAATGCGCGCGGTCAGCTCCGGGCTGATGCCGGAGGGGTCCCCCATCGCCACGGCGATCACCGGCAGGGCTTCGTTCATCCGCTCGCTCATGGCCGCACTCCGCTGCCTGAAATTGTCCGTCGGCCTTCTCGCTAACACAGGCACCCCGTCGCCTCAAGTATGCTGTATGCAGCATAACGAGATTGCTGTAGTCCTCTTGGAAAGCGCGGACCACGCCGTCATCGGCCGCGCCGGGAGGAGCCTGATGAATTTCCACGCGCATTACGCCGGGATCACCACGCCGGTCGAAACCTGCCTCGTCGGCAGCGGCAGCTTCGGCCGCAGCTATCTGGCGCAGTCGCGCCGCACGCCGCTGGTCAATGCGCGCATCGCCGTGGATATGACCGCAGAGGCAGCGGGGCGAGCCTTCGCCGCCGCCGGCTTCGCGCCGACCGAGATTGCCCTGTGCGAGACGGCCGCCGAGGCGCGCTCCGCGTGGGACGACGGCCAATGCGTCGCGGCCACCAATCTCGATATCGTGCTCGACCTGCCCTTCCAGCTCCTGGTCGAAGCGACGGGCAGCCCGGAAGGGGCGACGCAGTACAGCCTCGCAGCGATCGAGGCCGGCCGCCATGTCGCGCTGGTCTCGAAGGAAGCGGACAGCGTCGTCGGGCCGGGGCTGGCGCGCCTCGCCCGCGAGAAGGGCGTCGTGGTGACGCCCGTCGACGGCGACCAGCCGAGCCTGCTGATCGCGTTGGCGAGCTGGGCCGAGGTTCTCGGGCTCGAGATCATCGCGGCCGGCAAGTCGAGCGAATACGACTTCGTCCTCGATGCCGCGACCGGCAGCGTGACCTGCAACGGCGTCACGCGCTCGTTGCCCGCGCTGCGCGAACACTGGCTGCCGGGATCGCGCTCGATCGTCGCGACCGCGGCCGAGCGCGCGCGCATCCTCGGTGCCGCCTTCCCGCTGCGAGCCGTGCCCGATCTCTGCGAGATGACGCTGGTCGCGAACGCGCTCGGCTTCTCGGCCGATGCCGCCGCATTCCACGCCCCGCCGGCCCGTGTCCCGGAAATCGCCGACCTCTTCGCCGAGCGCAGCGAGGGCGGCCTGATGTCCGGCACGCGCCGCATCGACGTCTTCCATCATCTGCGCCTCGCCGAGGAGGCAAGCTTCGCCGGCGGCGTCTTCATCGTCGTGCGCTGCGACAATGCCGAGACCTGGGAGATGCTCGCCGGCAAGGGCCATGTCGTCAGCCGCAGCGGCAATACAGCCGCGCTCTACCTACCGCGCCATCTGCTCGGCGTGGAAGTAGCCACATCGATCCTCGATGCCGCCGGCCTCGGCCGCTCCGGCTATGGCGAGGACTACCGGCCGCGGCAGGATCTCGTCGCGGTGGCGCAGCGCGATCTCGCTGCCGGTACCGTCCTGACCATGGGCGGGCACCATCACAGCATCGACGGCGTCGGCGCCGAAGTGCGGCCCGCCGCTTCGCTTGCAGCCGATCGCCCCGCCCCGTTCTATCTCGTCGCCAATCGCCCCCTGATCCAAGCGGTCGCGGCCGGCGAGGCGATCCGCCTCAGTGATGTCGAGATCGACAGCAATTCCGCGCTGCTGGCCATGCGCCGCCGTCAGGACGCGCTCTTCGCCGCGGTTTGACAGCGACGGAGCCCCGTGCCGTAACGCAAGGCCGAGACAGTGGAGCACCGATGAGCGAAACGGCTGCCGAGTTTCCCCGGATCACGCGCAGGACCTTGCATGACGAGGTGCTGGAGCGTGTGCGCGACATGATCATCGAGGGGCAGCTCGTTCCCGGCCAGCGCATCAACGAGGGGCTCGTCGGCGCCCAGCTCGGTGTCTCGCGCACCCCTCTGCGCGAGGCCATCAAGACGCTTGCCAGCGAAGGCCTGGTCGAGATCCTGCCGGCCAAGGGCGCCATCGTTCGCAAGTTCTCGGCGCGCGATCTCGCCGACATCCTCGAGGTCATCAAGAGCCTGGAGCAGCTCGGCGGCCGCATCGCCTGCGCCCAGGCCAGCGACGCAACGATCGCGGCGATCGACAAGATGCACCAGGACATGCTGGCGCTCTACGCCAAGCGCGACCGTCTCGACTATTTCAAGCTGAACCAGGCCATCCACAGCGCGATCGTCGGCGCTTCCGGCAATGCGGTGCTGCTGGAGATGCACACCACCTTGCAGTCACGCATCAAGCGGTTGCGCTTTGTCGGCAATGAGGGGCCCGAGAAATGGGCGGGCGCCGTCGCCGAACACGAGGACATGATCTCGGCGCTGATCAGGCGCGATGCAGAAGCCCTCGCCGAGGCGATCGGCCGCCACATGGACACCACGCTGGTGCGGGTGCGCGAGGTTCTGTAGCGGCCGGACAGCGGCTCTCGGAGACACTTCGCCTCCCTGGCTTCGCGAGCTTGCGCGGCTGCCCGCGCAATCGTTTACCCTCCCCTCCGCAGGTCGTGAAACGCCTTCGGAAACGACTATTCGCGCTCCCAGACTTTCAATAAGCTGTTGATCAAGGCGGCTCGGGGAATTCCGCCCATGAAGCTTCCGATACAACGGGGCCATCATCCGCCGCATGCGGCGGAGAGGCGTTCAAGGAGACATCCATGAAGAAAATTCTGTTGGCGACGCTGTCGGCCTCCGCGCTGATGGCGGCGCAGCCCCTGATGGCGAAGACGCTGGTCTATTGCTCGGAGGGCAGCCCCGAAAACTTCGCGCCGAGCGTGAACACGACCGGCACCTCCTTCGACGCGAATACCCAGATCTACGACACGATCGTCCAGTTCGAGCGCGGCGGCACCAAGGTCCAGCCGGCACTCGCCGAGAAGTGGGACATCTCGCCGGACGGCCTGACCTACACCTTCCACCTGCGCAAGGGCGTGAAGTGGCACTCCAACAAGACCTTCAAGCCGACGCGCGACTTCAATGCCGACGACATCATCTTCATGATCGAGCGTCAGTGGAAGGAAGACCATCCGTTCTTCAAGGTGACGAGCTCGAACCACTCCTACTTCAACGACATGGGCATGCCCAAGCTGCTGAAGTCGGTCGAGAAGGTCGATGACTACACGGTGAAGTTCACGCTGAACCAGCCGGAAGCGCCGTTCCTCGCCGACCTCGCCATGCAGTATGCCAGCGTGCAGTCGAAGGAATACGCCGACGCGATGCTGAAGGCGGGCACGCCCGAGAAGCTCGACCAGGACCCGATCGGCACTGGCCCGTTCTACCTGGTGCAGTACCAGAAGGACGCGATCATCCGCTACAAGGCGCACCCGGAATACTGGGCGGGCAAGGCCAAGATCGACGACCTGATCTTCGCGATCACGCCGGATGCCTCGGTGCGCTGGGCCAAGCTCCAGAAGGGCGAATGCCATGTCATGCCCTATCCGAACCCCGCCGACCTCGACGCAATCAAGAAGGACGCCAATGTCGAGATCCTGGAGCAGCCGGGCCTGAACATCGGCTATCTCGCCTACAACACCACCAAGAAGCCCTTCGACGACGTCAAGGTGCGCCGCGCCGTCAACAAGGCGATCAACAAGAAGGCGATCATCGACGCCGTGTATCTGTCCAGCGGCGTTGCGGCGACCAACCCGATCCCGCCGTCCATGTGGTCCTACAACGAAACCATCAAGGACGATCCCTATGATCCGGAGGCGGCCAAGAAGGAGCTGGCCGAGGCGGGTTATCCGAACGGGCTGGAGATCGACCTCTGGGCGATGCCGGTGCAGCGTCCCTACAACCCGAATGCCAAGCGCATCGCCGAGCTGATGCAGGCGGACCTCGCCAAGGTCGGCGTCAAGGCCGAGATCAAGAGCTTCGAGTGGGGCGAGTACCGCAAGCGCATGCAGGCGGGCGAGCACCAGACGGGCATGCTCGGCTGGACCGGCGACAACGGCGATCCGGACAACTTCCTGCACACGCTGCTCGGCTGCGACTCGGCCAAGACCAACGGTTCGAACGTCGCCAAATTCTGCTACCAGCCCTTCGAGGAGCTGGTGACGAAGGCGAAGTCCGTGACCGACCAGGCCGAGCGCGAGAAGCTCTACCGGCAGGCGCAGGTGATCTTCAAGGAGCAGTCGCCCTGGTTCACCATCGCGCACGCGGTGCAGCTGAAGCCGGTCCGCAAGGAAGTGAAGGACTTCAAGCTCTCGCCGTTCAGCCGGCACGTCTTCTACGGCGTCGACATCGGCAAGTGACGATGCGTTCGGCCGCGCCCCTGTCCGGGCGCGGCCGATGCAATGCCGACCGGCGCGGCCCGCAGGGCCGCGTCCTTTCGGACCGGGAAGCGAGAGCGCATGATGCCGGCGCTCGATCCCCGAGCTTCAAATGAGATCGCCATGTCCGTTCGTTCCCGCACCCTCGCGCTTTCCCTGGGATTGAGTGCCCTGATGCTGCCCGCCATGGCCAGCGCCCAGGCCCTGGTCGTCTGCTCGGAGGCGAGTCCCGACTTTCTGAATCCGCAGTTCAGCAGCCAGAACACGGCCTACGACGTGGCGGCGCAGATCTATGAGCGGCTGACGGCGACGGAACGCGGCGGTTCGCAGATCATCCCGAGCCTCGCCGAGTCCTGGACAATCTCCGACGACGCGCTCACCTACACCTTCAAGCTGCGCAAGGGCGTGAAATGGCACGCCAACAAGGCCTTCACGCCGACGCGCGAGTTCAATGCCGACGACGTGGTATTCTCGTTCGAGCGGATGTTCGACGCGAACAACCCCTACAGCAAGGTCGGCAGCGGCAATTACCAGTTCTTCAGCGAGATCGTGAAGCCGAGCCTCAAGTCGATCGAGAAGGTCGACGACCAGACGGTCAGGCTGACGCTGACCAAGCCGAACGCGCCCCTGCTCTCCGCGCTCTCGGTCGAGCCGATGTCGATCCTCTCGGCCGAATATGCGGCCGCGATGCTGAAGGCCGGCACACCCGAGCAGGTCGATTTCGCGCCGATCGGGACCGGTCCCTTCTCGCTGGTCTCCTACCAGAAGGACGCGATCATCCGCTTCAAGGCGATGCCGGACCACTGGACCAAGGCCGTCGGCAACCGCGACCGCATGGCGCTGGTCAACGACCTGATCTTCGTGATCACCCCGGATGCCGCCGTGCGCTTCGCCAAGGTGCGCTCCGGCGAGTGCCACATCGCGCGCTATCCAAACCCCGGCGACCTGCCGGCGATGAAGAGCGAGCCGACGGTCAACCTGCTGCAGGGCAGCATCGCCGACCAGAGCTTCCTCGCCTTCAACCAGCAGAAGAAGCCCTTCGGCGACAAGCGCGTGCGCGAGGCGCTGGCCTACGCCACCAACATCCCCGCGATCATCGACGCCGTCTATCAGGGCACCGGAAACCCCACGGCTGCGGCGGTTCCGCCCTCCCTCTGGTCGCATAACGACGATCTCAAGCCGCGTCCCTACGACCCGGAGAAGGCCAAGGCGCTGCTCGCCGAAGCGGGCCTGCCGAACGGCTTCGAGACGACCCTGTGGGCGATCCCGGTCGTGCGCGCCTATATGCCGAACGGCCGCCGCGCCGCCGAGCTGATCCAGGCCGACTGGGCCAAGATCGGCGTCAAGGCGACGATCCAGACCTTCGAATGGGGCGAGTACCTCAAGCGCGGACGCGCCGGCGAGCATGAGGTCGGCATGTTCGGCTACACCTGGGACTATCCCGATCCGAGCCAGATCCTGCTCTCGGGCTGGACCTGCGAAGGCGTGAAGACCGGTGCCAACCGGGCCCGCTGGTGCAATCAGGAAGCCTCCGACGCGCTCGCCAAGGCCAACACCATCACCGACCAGGGTGAGCGGACCAAGCTCTACAAGCGCTTCCAGGAGCTGTTCCATGAGGATGTGGCCGGTCTGCTCTTCGCCAATGCGCAGGCGTTCACGCCAGTCCGCAAGGAAGTGAAGGACTACAAGATCCATTTCTTCGGCGGCCAGCCGTTCTATGGCGTCTCGATCGCCAAGTGATCGCTGACGATTAACAAGAACCGGCA